>DAOVHV010000082.1 GCA_030671645.1 bacterium
AAATCGGTCGAAGAAGCTGAGAACATGGCCGATGTCAAGATCGACGCCGTGTACGTGGGGATCGCGGGCAAGCACATTGCTTCGATCAACAATTCGGGAACCGTTTCCATCAATCGCCCCGACCGAATTATCACCGGCGACGACGTGCGGCGCGTGGTAGAAACGGCCCAGGCCATTCAGATTCCGCAGGAATCTGAAATGATCCATGTCATTCCACGCCAGTACATTGTCGATGGCCAAGATGGCATTACCGATCCCGTCGGCATGACAGGTACGCGCCTGGAAGTGGATGTTCACATGGTCACCGGTTCGATCACGGCCGTGCACAACCTTGTGCGTTGCGTGGAGAGCTTGGGCATCGGCATCAAGCAGATCGTGCTGGAGCCGATTGCATCCTCATTGGCAGTCCTTTCATCGGCTGAGAAGGAACTGGGTGTTATTCTCATGGACGTCGGTGGAGGCACCACCGACATCAGCGTGTTCCGCGGCGGAGATATCTGGTTCTCGAAGGTTATCCCGATTGCCGGTGAACACATCACCAATGACATCACAGTGGGGTTGCAGACGCCGATCGAAGAAGCGGAACTCGTCAAGAAGATGCACGGTACCGCTTTGGTCGATTCAGTAGGCGAGGAAGAGAAGATCGAAGTCGCCACCATTGGTGGAGACGAGAAGAAGATCGTGTCCAAGAAGCGACTGGCCAAGATCATTGAGCCCCGCATTGAAGAACTGCTCGATCTGGGCATGCAGGAAGTGGAAGACGCCGGTTATCGAGATCTCGTCCCCGCCGGCTTGGTCCTCACGGGCGGTTCCTCTCTTCTCAACGGACTGACCGATTTCGCGTCCCAGCGCTACGACATTTCCGTCCGGCGAGGGAAGATCCCGCAAAACATTCACGGCTTGAGAGACATTGTGGAATCGCCGATCTATGCGACGTCAATCGGATTACTGCGTTATGCCGTCGAGACGAAGGACTTCAAGAAACCGGAGTTCTACGAGAAAAGGCGCGAGTCGATCGTGAGCAAGCTTTTCTCCTGGTTCAATCGGTTCTTCCGGGGGTAGCCGATGCGTGAGCAGACCAGCTTTGCAGCTTCACCCGCAAGCCTGATGGTGGTCGGCATCGGCGGTGGCGGAGGAAACGCAATCGACCGCATGTTCGATTCGAGCGGCAACGGCGTTGATCTTGTCGTTGTGAATACCGACGCCCAGGTTCTGGAAGTTGTCCGAGCCCATCGCACGTTGCAGTTGGGACGGAAGCTGACCTCGGGTTTGGGAGCCGGAGGGAATCCGGAGATCGGACGACTGGCGGCCGAAGAAAGCAAGGAAGAAATCATCGATCTTCTCAACGGTGTGGACATGGTGTTCATCACCGCGGGCATGGGCGGAGGCACCGGAACGGGAGCCGCGCCGATCATTGCCTCCCTTGCCAAGGAAGCCGGGATTCTGACGACGGCCATTGTGACGCGGCCTTTTTCGTTCGAAGGCTTGGCCCGTGCCGAGAAGGCCGAATCGGGCATCGCCCGATTGGCACAATCTGTGGACGCGCTGATTTGCATCTCCAACGACAAACTACTGAAAGTCGCACCGACGGACACGCCTATCACCAAGGCGTTTGAAATCGCCGATGAGATCCTGCGTCAAGGTGTGGAGGGTATTTCCGACCTCATCACCATCCCCGGTATGATCAACCTTGACTTTGCCGATATCGAATCGGTGATGCGGGACGCCGGTACCGCCATGATGGGGATTGGCGAGGGTGAAGGAGACGGCAAGACGAAAGAAGCGGCTCGGAATGCCATTTCCTCTCCGTTGCTCGATGGTTCCATTCAGGGCGCGCGCAAGGTGATCATGAACATCACCGGCGGATCCGACCTGACGTTGGAGGAAGTGACGTCGGCGGCATCTCTGATTCGCGAGGCCGTGTCTGATAGTGCCGACATCATCTTCGGAACCGCCATCCGTGAAGGCATGGAGAAAGTGCGATTGACCGTCATTGCAACCGGCTTCTCGGTGGAGTACGGACGGGATGAAGAAGACGGGCCGCCGCTGTCCAATGAATCGATGCTGGCCAAGTTGGAGCAGGAGAGTCGCATCGGTGTCGATGATTTCGACATCCCCACCTTCTTGCGTCGCAGCCGTCGTAGCCGCGAAGCGCCACCCCGACCGCCTTGGGGCGAACCCCGCGAGGGCGACAGGCAGTAGTTCTTCTTGCTCTGACATCAGATGTATGAAACGGAGCTCTCCAAGAGAGCTCCGTTGCGTTTGTTGAATAGCGAGAAGTCCTGTTGCTTCGCAATGGCAGAGCCCCGCATTGGCGGGGCTACTTATACCAGAGGTGGGAGTTGAACCCACACGACCCAAAGGGCCACGGGATTTTGAGTCCCGCGCGTCTGCCAATTCCGCCACTCTGGCTAACGACACGGCGAATCTTACGAAGTGGGATCAGCTGCGTCAAACTTCGCAAGAACTTCCTCGGGAGTGGTCTGTGTAACATACATCACAGAACTATTCGTCTATACGGAGTTATACTGAGGTCAGATGACGAATCTTCAAGGAGAAAACATAGTATGCACATTGCGCCGAAAACATGAGAACGATATGAGTGACGGATGTCCCGCCGAGTTGTTCGGCACATGATGGAGTGAATGAAGTGAGCGATGTATGAGATAGAGCAAATTGCCATCTCGAAGAGCGATGGAACGCTGGCGGAGATTGATGTCCAGACGGTGCAATGCGGAAGAATGTTGCATTAGAACAGACAAGAACGTAGCTCGAATCTCCAGAACGGTGATCCGAGCCCTATTTGTGTTCGCCACAACTAAGGAGGACATGGTGTCATACGCGGAGCTAAGCTGGCAAATTCGTGGCTGGCTCACTGAGAGCAAGTATCCTAAGAGTAGACCTTCACGCATTCTTCTCGTAGCGGGAATTGTTCTGATTTTGTTTGGCGCGGGCGCATTGGCGGCTCAGCCCGAGATTACGGGAGTCATCATTCCGAATCTGTCCATGAAGATCAACGATGTTGTCACGGCGACGATTTCTGTTCAGTCCGACTCAGCAACGGTGTACACGCTGAATGCGAGCAACATCGGTGGCTACGCCCTCGGCTCCCTGAGTAAGCAAAACAGCACCACGTATAGCGCAACCCTCACGATAACCGAAGGCGGAACGGACTATGCTGCTGGGGACGACATCCCAACCAGCGTAACGCTGACGGATGGAGAGCTGACCGATACCTGGTCTACGCCTATCTCCCAAACAAACGATCTGATCGATGCTAACCGGCCGACTGTGACCTCGATCCTTCGTCATGACCCGCCTGACGAGTTCCAAAACACGAGCGATGCTGTGACCTTTCGCGTCACCTTCAGCGAAGATATGGCAAACATAGATGTCAGCGATTTTAAGTTCACGGATACGCGTGGTGGCATGATCGTGAGCATCTCCACCAGCACTGGCGACTCGGTGTTCGACTTGGAAGTCACGCTTGATGTTGGAGAAGGAGTAGTCGACCTTGGGATCACGGAAGGCAACGACATTGAGGACACGGCGGGAAACCTGTTGGGGAACTCTCCGGCCATTGGATCCGAAGAGACGTACACGGTCGACTTTACCCCGCCCTCCGTTCCTGACAATCTCAATCCGGCGAATGGCACCTACACCGATGATACATCGCCGACGTTGTCGTGGGATGCCTCGACAGACACCGGCGGCAGCGGCATGCGCGATAACGACACGTACCTTGTGATTGTGAGCGGTATCCCGAGCAGGAGTTATTACACCGCGAACCTGACGTACACGCCGACGTTGGCCGAGGGCGTTTTCACGTGGAAGGTCTATGCGCGTGACAACGCTGGTAACAACAGTGCTTACACCAGTGAAATCACGCTAACGATCGACAGGACACAGCCAGACGTGACGATCGACCAAGCGGGAGCGCAGGTTGATCCGACGAATGTCTCGCCGGTGGCATTCACTGTGGTGTTTGACGAGCCGATCGACGTTGCGACGTTCACCAACGCGGATGTGACCATCGATGGGACCGCGACAACGGGCGCGGTAACGGTGACTGAGATTGCGCCAAACGACGGGACGACGTTTACCGTGTCGGTGGTCGTGACTAGTGAGGGCACAGTGATGGCATCGATCCCAGCCGGCGTCGTCGAAGATTGGATGGACTATACGAACACAGCGTCGACAAGTACCGACAACACGGTGACGCTCGACACAGGCAGCCCGAGCGTGATGACCGTTGCCACCAACCCTACGCAAATCGCAGATGGCGATGTAGGCGTGGGCGCTTTCTTCGCAACCATTGTGTTCAACGAGACGATGGACGTTGGTGTTATGCCGACCATCGCGTTCAGTCCGGACGTTACAGGTGGCGGAACGCCGACCTTGAGCAATCCGTCCGGTGTCTGGAGTACGTCCGTGGCTGCCAACGACACCTACACTGTGACGTACGACGTGGTGGATCAAGGTGTCGACATGGACAGCGTGACAATCGATGTTACTGGCGGACAGGACTTAGCTGGCAACGGTCAGCTCGATTACGCACCGGCGCACACGTTCGATATCGACATGGTAAATCCCACGGCAACCTCGGTCGCCGTGGATACCAATCCCCTGTGCGACGGTGATTTGGTCCAGCGTGTAACGGTCACGTTCAATGAGGCCATGGACACGGGCACGAATCCGGCCATTGCATTTGGCACAGGAACGTTTACCACCAATAACAACGGTACCTGGAGCGTCGGCGACACGGTATGGACGGAATCATTTACACTGGCCGACAACAATCAAGACGCTACTGTCGTGACCGTTGATGTTGCCGGGGCGAAGGATGTCGCCGGTAACGACCAACAGCCCTATGCTGCAGCGGATGAGTTCGACATCGACACACAAAATCCTATCGTGAGTAGTCTTCAGATCAGCGACCTGTGGATCGACGATCTCGATATCGGTTTGACGTTTACAGTAACAGTCGGTTTTTCTGAAGATATGGACGGAGGTACTGATCCAACGATCATCTTCACCCCGGCTGTCGGCACGCTGCTTTCGTTGTGCAGCGATTCTTGGTTGGACGCGAACACGTTCGAAGCCATCTACGACGTAACGGACGCCAATCTAGTCGAGCTCGGCATTGATATCAATGTAAGCGGATCGCGTGATCTCATGGGCAACGTTCAAATGGTCTACGATGCAATCGACCAGTTCGACATCGATACGTTGAATCCCCCCCCGGGCACCGTGCCGGATATCGTGATTACACCGATGGGAACTGCAGGAGCCAGCACATTCCTCGATCGTTGTCTTCAGTTGGGTGAAGGCGAAGAACCGCCGATGGCCGGACTCTGCCAACTGACTGCAATCTATGAAGTGGGCGAAGCCGTGACTGGAGCCTGCAGCATTCTCAATCCCGCCAGCAACTTCGTGTGGCGATCGTACATTCACGTCTTCATCTACGCTGTGGACATCGAGGTCCGTCCCGAGGTGCTTACCCTGCTGGATCACTGGGT
>DAOVHV010000015.1 GCA_030671645.1 bacterium
CTCCAAGCTCGCTGAAGTCTACGATGTCGGGTGGGGTGATTTCGCCGAATCCACCCGGACGTTTGTTGAGAGAACTCTGTCGACCTATGGAATCGAATCCGGCAGGATCCTTGAATTGGCTTGTGGGACAGGCATTTTGGCGATTCATCTGGCTCAGTCCGGCTATATCATTCTTGGGATCGATCGTTCACCGGAGATGGTCTCCATCGCCAGCATGAAAGGACGATATGTAAAAGGCGTCGAGTTTTCTGTCGCCGACATGCGGAACCTCAACCTGGAACCCGAGTTCGATGCGGCACTGTGTATGTTCGATTCGCTCAACTATCTGACGACTCTCGAAGAGGTGTCAGATGCCTTGAAATCCGTCTCCTCGAACCTGCGCAGCAACGGTGTGTTCATCTTCGACTTCAATCGTCCGCTGATCTATTCGGCCCACAACGGCGAAACGCTGAAAAGGCATGTAGAAGACGGTATCCTGTTCCAGGAACTGCATTATGAGGTGGCGCAGCGGACCGCACGCACGGTCTTTCGCTTCCCGAACGGCGATGTGGAAACGCATTTGCAGCGGGCCTATGAGTTGGACGAGATCGTACCGTTGCTCAAAGCGGCGGACTTGTCCTTGGAAAACTGCTATTCGGATTTCAGCCGCCGCCCTGTTTCCTCGTTGTCCGAGCGCCTTATATGCGTTTGTGTGAAACGCTAGAACCACCCTATGGCGCCGGCAAATGCGGAATGCCTACTGAGGTTCCGAAAACAACGCGCGTTCGATAGCTTCGCGGATGCCGTCCTTGGGGGCTTCATATCCCCAGCCGATCTCCTTTCCATTGACGTAGATACCACGGGAAATTTGATGTTGCAGCAGGACCTCCCGGTTCTCGGCACGGAATTCTCGCAATAAAACACGGTCGGCGAATTCCCGGCACACCTCGCGCACTCGTTGCGCTTCGATCACGCTGGTCTGGCAGAAGGCGTTCCAGAATAGGTCTACCACGACCGTTCCGTCGACAGGTTCGAAGACGTAGTGTGGTTGTAGGAAATGAGGGGCAACGGCGTCCGATGCAAACGGCTTCCAAAGCAAGCTTTCTCTGCCCCGGATTTCGACGGGTATGTATCCCAGTGACGCGAAGAACGATGCCGGCATGAACCACTCTGCACCCGGCAAATCTTGGTAAGCGGTGATAGTTACACCGTGGCACCCGGCGCCCCGGGCGTCTTGCTCGATGGATGCGATCAGTGCCTTTCCAGCACCATGGGAAGTCCCCCTCTCTAGGACATACAAACAGGGAATGACCATCAAGGAATGTCCGAGCGGACCCCATGACGAATGTTCGATCGGTACGCCATAGGCGAATCCGATGTGTTCGTTATCGAGCATGGCGACCTTGAATACGGCACCTTCCGATTTCATGATCGCAAATTGACGGCGACGCATCTTGGCGCAAGCGTCGATTTCGGCGGACTCTTTGACGTGGGAACAAGCTGTAACGAAGTACTCGTCTTCTTCCTTCATTTCGCGGACGATCACATCGGCCATCGAAATCACCTCGTTCATTCTACGCCCCCATACTTGGCTTGTGAATCGCCGGACCGATCAACCTCGGTGGTCAGGAATCTAGAACAGGGCATATCTCGAGATAGGCAAACCGGTTTGTTCTGGAAACGAACGGGGTTCTCGTGGGAGAGCCCCGTTGGCTGCCGAAGATGTATTTGCGTTATTCGGTCGGCGGTGCAACTTCCCCGATTGGCTCGAGAGCTTGGATTCGTGCTTCGATTTCGGCATTCTCCCCGAGCCGTGTCAAGGCCGCGCGATAGGAAGCCAGCGCCTGGGATCGATTCGTCTCGATCTCGGTCTCGAGCGCATTGATCTGTTCTTGCTGGCTGGGCGTGATTGTCTCGTTGCCCTCGATGCCCAGCTTCTTCGACTGTGCTTCGTCCATCTTGGTTTCGTAGATAGTTGCGATAATGTAGTCAAGATAAAGGTCGTCAACCAAAACCTCGTCCCGAAGCTTAAGAAACGCCTGCAATCCTTGATCGATATCCGCCTGCTGCTTGCGGAACGCGTCCAGCATGAGGTCCTCGATGGAAATATCGGCCATGGGACGGGCGGCTGTGTACCACTGGTTGAACCGCTGGGCCATGATATCGGCTTCGAAATCGCTGGTAACGAGATCAGCCACGTCTTCGTACTCCGGCTTCTCCTCAGACTGATAGTCGGTGACCCAAATGATGTGATAGCCGTATTCTGTCGGAACGATCTCGGATAGCTCCCCCGCCGGCGTGCTGAAAGCAGCATCTTCAAACGGTGCTACCATTTGCCCGCGTTCGAACCATCCGAGGTCTCCTCCACGAGCACCACTTCCGGTGTCGGTGGAGTGCTCTCGTGCCAAGGTTGCGAAGTCGGCCCCGTCGGCCAATTCGTCGTGTAGTTGCTGTGCCTGCTCTTCAGTTGCGAGGAGGATATGAGATGCTCGCACTTGCTCCGGAATGTCATATTCTCTGCGGCGTTCCTCGAAGAAGGCGATGAGCTCCTCTTCGGAGTGTTCGATCGTGCCGGCGATCAAGCGTTGAACGGCCTGAATCTCGAATTCCTCGCGGACCGTTTGTTTGGCGTAGGAGATGAATTGATCAAACGTGAGGTCTCCGGCTTGGAAACCGGCCAATTCTCCGGTTTCGAGTGCTTCTTGGAACTCCTGCTCCGACATTCCGAGCATGACGAGGAATTCCGCGTACTGCTTCTGAAACTCCGCCTCCAATTCGTCCTCGGAGACGGGGGCATTACGTCGATCGAGTTCCTCGAGGATGAGGGCTCGGGTCGTTGCTAGTTCAAGGGCTTCGTCTTCGATTCTAAGTTCGAACAAACGTCCTTGGGCTCCTGCGAGCAGGGTGCGGACATCTTGCCCGAATTGCGAGTAGATTTGCTGGTATCGAGAAAGCACCAGCTGCTTGGAGCGCTCGAAATCGTCGTTGGAAATGGGCACGTTGTTGACGTGGGCAATGACTCCGGCTTCCGTTTCGTCATCCTCTGATGGATGGGTCTCTTCAGGCTGCATGTCCAGATCGGGCGCATCGACATCAGCAACCTGTTCAACGGTTTGATTGGAAGCTAAATCCGTCGTGGTTGGCGTGTCTCGGTTGCATCCGCTAAGGACAAGGAACATCAGAATGACAACGAGCGAGAGCAACACCAACGAACGAATACGCATGTGGGCCTCCTTGGAGTTCGTCAAGGATACGGTGTGGATGTGTGGAAAGAAAGCCACGGATGTGTCAGGACAGTACACATGGGCGTGTGCTTCACTCAGCGATCTCGCGCCCGATCTGTATGAAAAGGGGAGAGGAACGCCAAGCTTGCGCGCCCGGGCGTTCCTCTCGACGAATCCTGCGGAGGTTGGTGCAGGATGGAACAAGATAAACGACGGGTGTGAAGGATCTGTGGATTGGCCTTGATCGGATGGTGATTGATCAATGGGGAAATTATGAGCCAGAATCAGACGAAAGCTCTCGGAATGCGAACCGAAGACACCTTTCGTCGATCTGCGTGTCAAGAAACCATGGTTTCCGATACGCACTCTGTGAACGGCTATTAACTGCCTGTTGGTTCATGTGTGAACACATAAGAGGCCGGCAACTTGGAATACTGGAGTTGTAGCACTACATTACTTGTATATCGACGTCTGACCTGTTACGGTTGCAAAGAGGTGATTCCAGTGCGAAGACTGCGAGTTCTTTCAGTAGGACTTACGCTGATCATGGCTTTTGCGATTCTTTACGGATGTGCCCTCTTCAATCGCGCTCCGATTGCCAGCTTCAACGTGGTGCCGACAACAGGTCCGTCTCCGTTGCTCGTCGAAGTCAATGCATCGTCTTCGATCGATCCGGATGGTGACACACTCATCTATGCCTGGGATTTCGACGATGGTTCATTCGGCAATGGGGTGGCATTAACCCATACCTATACGGCCGATGGGCAGTACACCATCCGATTGACAGTGACGGATTCTCAGGGACAGCAAGGAACGACGGTTCAGACTATCTGGATCATCCAACCGAGCGACCTGCCTGAGGCCAGCTTCACGGCGTCACCGTCTTCCGGGGGAACTCCATTGACTGCCGCCTTCAATGCTGCGGCATCAACCGATCCCAACGGCACCATCGTGACTTACCGGTGGTCGTACGGGGATGGGAGCACGGGGTCCGGCGTCTCCGTCTTGCATACCTACGCGGTCGAAGGAACGTATATGGCCACATTGACCGTGACGGACGACGAAGGATTCAGTGACACGATGAGCATGCTCATCGTCGTGATTGATGGTGGCCAGGGCGGATGTAGTTAGACACAGTTCGTTTCGGGTGCACCAGTGAGAGGGCTGCACGCGATCAGTCCGGCGATCCATCGAAGCTTCTCATGCCCTTCGCGTTCGATCCGTTCAATTCAGGCTGGAACATTCCCGCGCGGCAACATGAACCCAAGATGAAACACTTGCCGAACTCGCAGAGTTCGGCAACTCTGCGAGTTGCTATGGATTCTCGTGTTGGTGAGTAATTGTACTGAATGACGAACGCGTTAGGACCATCTCTCGCGAACTGGAGGCCAAAGCGGACAGTTTGAGTCCTCGTCCAACCAGGATGGTTCGGCGCTTTGCGCCGAACTCCAAGGAACTGCCGCGTAAAGCACGTCAGTTCCCAAACTCCGGCTTCATTCTCGCGAGGGCGATTACTCTCAATCACTTCGGGGAGTTGCGATAGGCTATCTATGGAGCCTCTTCTTCCGAACCGCCTGTCAATGCTTCAATTTCTTCGATGGTTGATTGGATGCCCGGATCTTCGCCGACGGTTTCTTGTGCGAGCCGGAATGCGGCTAACGCTTTGGTTCGATATTCGTCGATCTGTGCCTCAAGCGTGGCGATCTCTTCTTCGATCTGTACGCTTTCCGCAGCGTCGGATTCTGCTGTCGCTTTCTCTGCGAGTGCATCGTTCAGCTTCCTCTCGTAAAAGGTACCGAGGACAAACGGAAGGTACGGATCATCGGATGTGCCATCGTCTTGTGCCTGCTCAAGGATTTCAATAGCAGCATTGACATCGTCCGCTTGCTTGATAATGGCATCCAAAAGCGGATGACGGATATCAAACTCGGCCGAGCTGTAAACTTCGTCGTACCACTCCAATGCTCGTTCATACGTCAGCTCATACTCCAAATCGGCACGAACCTGGTCGATTACATCTGCCAGTTCCGGGGACGCTGCGTCTTGGCGATCCGTGAGCAAGATGATGTGATAACCATATTGGGTTTCGACGATATCACTGATGTCGCCCACCGCTAGTGCAAACGCAGCTTCTTCAAAGGCGGTGACCATCGCTCCCCGACCAAACCAGTTGAGGTCTCCTCCGTTGGCCCCACTTCCGGTATCGGTTGAGCGCTCACGTGCCAATTCCGCGAAGTCGGCACCGTCACCGTCATTAAACCCGGCTAGAATCTCTTCAGCTTCTTCTCTTGTCTCGACCAAGATGTGAGAAGCTCGCACGCGCTCTTCGGAACCGTAGTCCTCTTCGTTCTCTAGAAAATGCTGGCCGATCTGTTCATCCGTGACGTCCAACAGACCGGCGACGGCCTTTTGCACCTTCATTGCCAGCATTTGATCCGCGACGTAATCCAAAGCATCTCTCTTGAACGTCTCCATCGTTCTGCCTTGCTGGGCCAAGTTAAGCGCGAGATCTTCCTCGGTCCACCCTTGGACGGCCAAGAATTCGTTGTATTGCGAATCGAATTCCCGCTGAACCTCCTCATCTGTGATCACAAGGCCTCGTTGGTCGGCTTCCCTCCGAGTTAGGCTCGCCTGAGCCAGTTGTTGAAGGGCCTCGGCTTCGATTCCCAATTCAAACATACGTCCGTCCGCTCCGGCCATCAACATGGAAATGTCTATGCCGAACTGCGCGTAGGTCTGTGCGTATTGGCCGAGAAGAGCGCTTTTCGCGCTTTCGAACTCATCGTGATAAACGGGATAGCCATTGATCAAGGCGACGACCTCTCGGTCTGGATCGATTTCAGGCGCAGTAGATGCGACCTGGGAGGAGTTGTCGGAAGGCGTTTCTTCGGTTGAATCAATTGCCTCGGTGGGAGTGACGGGACTATTGCTACAGCCGGAGAAGAGCAGACCGAGAATCAGAACGAGAAGAAGACAGACGGACAAGCGAAGCCGCATTGTGACCTCCTTTGATGATTCAAGCTTACGCCCTCACGTTTCGGATTGAAAGGCAAGCTTCCCGGGGTGCAGAACCTGATCCTTGGCAATCTGCGCTGTCGATGCTACAGAGTCATCATAATGATCTCGCAAGAAACCGAAGGTGGAGTGAGAACAATGTCTGGAAGACCAGCACTTGGCACCGGGATCTCCAGCATCGGGCGAATCAGCCTATTGGTGGACAGGGGAGAAGTCTCCATCTGGGTGGAACCGTCCACAGAAGAAACGAAATGAGGCTTCGATGAGCGAGGCCGAGCGAATAACGATCGGCGTGGGTATCGTCGATTTGGGATAGATCGATCGGGTGGCGGACAAGGGGCTGTTCGCTACTCGAAGCGAATTCATCCGCGCCGCCATTCGTACCTTGAGCAGTATCGCGAAGAAGTAGTTCAAGCCGGCTTCAAGAAGAGCTTCACCATCGGAGTCTACATCCTCGATGCTCACGATCTGGAAGATACCGTTGCCGACGGAAGGCCACTGACTTGCACGTTGTTGGCTCTCTGACCATCGCCCAAGATGTCACACCTGAGCTGGCACGAAAGGCCATCCGATCTGTCGCCGCTTACGGATCATTTGGAGCCAGTGAAGAGATCAAAGCCGCCTTTGCTGACCGAATCAAGAAGCAAGCTCAAGTAGTTAGGATCTTGTGATTTAGCCTGAATCCACTATTCTTGGCGCACTAGTCCAGTGAAAGGTCGTGAGAAATGCGAACCAAAAGAATTGCCATTCTCGGTGGGGGGAATCTCGGGGCAGCTATCGCCCGTGGCCTTGTTTCATCTGAAGCGCGACTGCCGACGAGCATCACGATTACCAGGCGATCGAAAGCCCCTCTCGAAATACTTGGCAAAGAAGGGTTCCGCACATCAACGGATAACGTTTCGGCGATTGACGATGCTGCCATCGTCCTCATTGCCGTTCGGCCGAAACAGATGGACACCGTGTTGGATCAGCTTGCAGGAAAGCTAGATTCCAGCGGTCATGTCATCATTTCTACGGTTTCTGATGTGCGAATTGAAGACATTCAACAGCATGTTGGCTCCTCGATTCCCATCATTCGAGCAATGCCCAATATCGGAGTTGCCGTTGGCGCATCGATGACTTGTCTTGCGTGTCATACATCGACGCCATCGAATGCCAAGGACTTGGCGTCCGAGCTGTTCTCGCATCTGGGGCGAGTTGAATTCATCGAAGAGGAACAACTGACGCCGGCTACGGCCCTATGTGCTTGTGGAATCGCGTTCTTTCTACGAGCCATCCGAGCTGCATCACAAGGTGGCGTGCAGGTCGGCTTTCACGCCGACGAGGCCATTCGTCTAGCAGCGCAGACGGCCAAAGGAGCGGCTGAGTTGATCCTTTCGTCAGGGGAACATCCCGAATCACTGATCGATACCGTCACCACCCCGCTGGGAATCACCATTGCCGGACTCAACGAGATGGAGCACCACGGCTTCGCTTCCGCCTTAATCCGCGGGATCGTCATCTCGGCCGAGAGAGCTGGTGGTTTGTACGAGGCGAGCAAGGACGGCAACTGAGGAGATCAAGTGCTGAGGAGGACGACCGGACAGACTCAACTCGAGACGGCCATGGTCCGGCTGATGGTTGAGCTCTACTGCAAAGGCAATCACAGCAGAACTTCGCTCTGCGAATCATGTGGCGAGCTGCTTCGGTACGCTCAGCAACAAGTGGAGTCCTGTCCGTACGGAAGCAAGAAGCCGGCATGCCGTCGCTGTACGATTCATTGTTATGATGCCGATCATCGAGATCGCATTCGAGCCGTCATGCGCTACGCTGGTCCGCGGCTACTATTTCGGCATCCGCTCTTGGCGGTTCGTCATATGCTCCGGTGATTGCTGCGATCCGATCGATGATCGTGAACTTCTTCTTGCCCGTTGCTTCGCTTCCGACTCCTTCGATCTTCCGAATGCCCACACGCCCTCACGGGCAATAGAAGTCTGGAGGCAAGCAGATCTGTATACGGGCGTGAATCGAATTCGTGAGAGGGATTTTCCGAGACAAAACGCGAATCATCAATCACTGGCTCATCGATTGCGTTTTTGCTCGTAAAGGTGGGAATCGGCTTCTTGGATGAGTTCCGAAATCGTTCGTGAATCGTCCGGGCTCCACATGGCCCACCCGAAATCGACCGAGATCGCGATGTTGGAAGGTACATTCTTTCGTCCCCAATCGGAAACACTCGTCTCGAGGCGATCCACAAGCTTGGCTAACTCGCTTTCAGTTTCAGGGAGGACGAATAAGAACTCGTCTCCTCCGTAGCGAACGATCCAATCGCTATCTCGGAGTTGATCGCGAAGAACGCAAGCAACACCAATTAGGATTCGATCTCCCTCTTGATGTCCCAACGTGTCGTTAATGACCTTGAATCCTCTGAGATCTGCCATCATAAGAGTGAAAGGGCGTTTGTACCGCCGCGAACGTGAAAGCTCCAACTGAATCGCGTCGTTGAAATATGCTCGGTTTCGGAGGCTGGTCAACGGATCTCGCATGGCCTTCTCTTTGAGTTGGTTCTCGGTGCTGATGCGATCGCTGATGTCGTAGAATTGGCATGCTACCGCCGCTTCGTGCTCGTACTCCATATGATGGGCGTAGGCGGAAAGCCATATTTCGCGTCCATCCTTGCGGATTGCACGAATCGTACGATTGGCATACTGTGGCGCCTCGATGCACCGCCAAGCGAACGGGCGATCGTCCGGATGAAGATAGCTCCACCAGGGCGACATGCGTGCCAGCTCCTCCCCGGAGAATCCCAGGATCTCACTCGCTTGATCGTTGGAGTAGACAATTTGTCCGTCCTGTACGACGAGGACCCCGGTAACACCACTGTCGGCGAGGAACTGAAACAGACGGTGTGCTTCAGTGAGCCTTTCCAGATGGCAAGCGTCCTGCAAGGAGCGAGCGGCGACGCTCGCGATTTCTTCCAAGAACACCAATGCGGAGGGTTGCGGCCTCAATCCGTTCTTAGGATCGTCCACCGAAATCTGTCCGATGATCTTGCCGTTGATCCGAAACGGAACAAGCAGAATATCACTCGGTGTCCATCCGTGGAGAATAAGAAAGCGGCGAGTACTGGGCACGATCATGGATGAATGAGAAAGGCCTGTTCCTTCGGGATAGAAGAACGACCGGCCTAAGATATTGCCCGTAGCATATCGTTCTCCACTTACTCTTACGCCGTGTTCCACTTCTCGCCGGAGTTCATCGATAGATTCCGTTGATATGCCGGCCGCGGCAATGGATAGAATCTTGCTCGTTGGAATAGAAGAACCGGCCGTCACTGCTTGTTCAAAACAAGTAGCAAGCGCTCGTCGAAAGGGGGTTCTCGTTACAGCCGTTTGCACAACGCCTTCAAGTACGTTCTGAACGGCTTGCTCCTGCGCACTTGTGTTGTCGAGTCGGCTGTTCAATCCATTCCTCATGACCGTATCCGAATAGCATCGCACGCTACCTCAGATGTGAAACTGTGTCAAGTTCGTAAGAATAAGACAACTGTCTTTTCGGTAGATTACCAGCGACCTTCTAGTTTCTCAATGAGCGTGCAATGCTGAATAGAAACTTCGAGGAGGGAAACATGGAACTTGAGCAGTGGATTGCCGTTTACTCTGCTGCATCGCAGTCGGCTGCCAGTCGCGAGCGTTCTCTTTGGTCGGTGTTCGCAGGAGGGCTGATTGCAAGCAGCCTGCTTCTGACGATTCTCGCGATAGTCGTTACCTTAACGGCGACTGATTTCGGCCGTATATTCGGAATCGGAATTGCAGCTCTGGGATTGGCTATCTGTTTCGTTTGGGCTCTCATTCAGTACAAATTGCTGCATGAATGTCAGCATTGGCAACGCCTTCTTCGAAGTGTGGAAAGCCAATTTGCCGGTGCAGAGTTCTATCGAAGCCTCGATCGTTTGTTCAAAGGCGAGGAACTCTGCGTCCCAGTGGCGACAAGAATTTGCGACGAATGGAGTTCAGAGGCCGCGAAGTTCCCATGGCTGATTCGCATCGTGCCTCAAGTGATGACACTCTGGGTCCCCGCTTTCTTCATCGCAAGCTTTGTCGCATTTCTCATTGGGATTTCGATCAACTGATTCGTCCCGAAGTTCTCGTCACATCGAGTGCAGGGAATAAGGAGCAGATGTTAGCGCTCCCGTGATGTCGCAGGCACGATGAAATCCGGCTTGCTGAATCAGCAACGACGGTAGCGGTCTATCGATTCCCCTAGGTGCGCTTCCAATACGCCCATGCGCCCGAATACCATTGAGCGCATTGCGAGCAATGCCGGCATTCGGGAGTTTCAGTGACGTGTGATCTAGGTACGCCCCGGTTGTAAAGGGTTCGCGCGGTGTATTTGGACATAGCGTAGGTCCACGAATCGACAAGCTCGGGAAGGAGTTCCTTTTGGAGCCTTGAGCCGCAATTCGGGCACTTTCCCATTCTCACCCGAATACGCTCAAAGAATCCGAGTCTTCGTGAACGAATATCTTTCGCACCCATGATAATAGGAAGTAATAGCGCGGAACGATGAGAGAGACAACGATAAGCCGGCTGCTCGGTGATAGGCTGAGCAGCCGGTTTTGTTGAGAGAGCCTATATAGCAGCCTGAAGGAACTTGTCGACGTCGGCCTTGAACGCAGCCAACGAATGCACGTCGAGGTAGAACATGTGGCCGGCTTTGTAGTTCGTCATCTCGACGTTGCTACGAATGGCCGGGTCGATATTCATGTGGTTGATCATGTATTCGGTGGCCAGCAGCGGGGTGGCCAGGTCGTAGTATCCTTGCCCGACGAACACCTTCATGTACGGATTCTTGGCCATCGCCCCCCGCAGTGCTTCGCCGGTAGCAGGAAGCTCGCCCTTTTCCCATTCCCATTTTTCATTCACCTTGAAGCTCAAGGTTTCATACGTCAGATCGGTCTCAATTCCCAGCTCGGAACGGACGTAGTGATTGAATGCCGCCGAATAGGGTGGTGTGATGGCGATCATGGAGGGATCGAATTCCGGGCGTTCGGTCACTGCCAGCGCCTCCATGCCTTTGAAGCGCGAATCCAACCTCCCCACGCTGCGCTTGTCGCCGCGCAGGAGCTCCTTGCAAAAGTGGAAGATGTTGATGCGCAGATTGGTGCCAAGCACGTAATCCGGATCCAATCCCGTGTAGGCGGCCAGTTGCTTGGCCACGGCCTGCCTTTCGTCCTCGCTCAGTTGATCGCCCTTCATCAACGCCACCGTCAGCTCGTTCCCTGCCCATGCCTTGACCTCGATCATCAGATCGGATAGCTCGCGGGTTTGAAGATCGGCGTCAAGTTTCTTGTGATACCAAGCAGTCGCCGTGTAGGTGGGAACGAACAACTGGAAAGGAAGAGCGTTTGCCTGCAGGAAGCGGATTGACTGAATATCGAGCACGGTGGAGATGAGCACAATGCCATTGAAAGTGATGCCCTTATCGACCAGCTGTCCGGCCAGTCCGGCAGCACGTGTGGTGCCGTAGCTCTCTCCGGCCAAGAACAACGGTGAGGTCCATCGTTGATAGCGTGTCAGATAGAGGCGGATGAATTCGCCAACGGATTCGATATCGCCTTTGAAGTCCCAGAACTTCTTGTCCAACTCCTCCTTGGCCGCCCGACTGAAACCGGTACCAACGGGATCGATGAATACCAAGTCTGTCTGATCGAGCCAGGTGTACGTGTTGTCCTCGTATCGGAACGGTGGAGGCGGCATCCAACCTTCCGGCTCCATCACCACGCGTTTGGGCCCCA
>DAOVHV010000180.1 GCA_030671645.1 bacterium
GATTCACATAGACCGTCTGACTCAGTGTCGTTTCCGGCTCTTGGATCACATTTGCTCTGTTCCCAGGACATTCATAGGATGGTTTCGTGAAGAAACTGCTCCTATGTCTAACGTTTTGTATCTTTGCGTTCAGCGCGATAGTGGTTGTTGGAAATGAATCGCCTTCGATCGTCTTGTTCAACGGAACCGTGGTGACCATGGTCGCTGAGGAAGAGTTCCACGAAGCCATTGCCATCGCCGGCAATCGAATCCTCGCTGTTGGCAGCGATTCTGAGATCCTTGCGCTGGCTGGATCGGAAACCGAACTCATCGATCTGCTGGGAGCGGCTGTATACCCGGGCTTCATCGATCCTCATACTCATCTTCTCAACGACAGTTGGAACAAGGGGCTGTCTCCTGTTGATACTCAGAAATTGGCGCTTCGGTACGGGGTCACGTCGGCAGCCAACATGTACACCAGCCCGGATTTGGTCGAAACGTATATCCGGATGGCGAATCGCGGGGACATGCGTGTGCGATTCAGCCTGTACTTGATCTACAACACCAGCTGTGGAGATGTCCTCGGGCATTGGTACACGGGCTATGATCCGCTGGTGGAACTTGCCCCACGCCTGCGCATCGGCGGTGTCAAGATCTTCTCAGAAACCTCCGTCTGTGGGGATGAGTTCATTGGGATTTCGTTCACTCCCGAGTTGAACGCTTCATTGTCTCCGGGTGGACTCGAGTGGTATGGAGGCAACCGCCCCTTGTTCTTACAGGCCGAACTAGCCGACGTCATCCGAACCGTGAGCGAGTATGGATTCCCAGTGGCCATTCACGCCATTGGCGATGGCGGCGTTCAGCTCTCGTTGGATGCGCTGGAAGAGGCCTTGAACGGAGGTCCCAACGACTTGCGACACACCATTCTGCACAACCTGTTTATCCGAGACGATCTATTGACCAGATATGCCGACCTGGGAATCATAGCCGCCGTCGAATCGATGAGTTCATGTTTCGCCGACTTCTATCGCGATTTGCTGCCTGATCAATACAAACACATCGTGCGCCGATGGGCAGACCTGGTAGCCACCGGCGCACATGTGACCGCCGATTCCGACTGGCCGTGGAGCGCCGAGGAGGCCATCAGTCCCCTGTTCCGGCTGCAGGCATTGATGAGTCCCATCAACCATTCTCAATCGTACGGAGACTGGGAGCCCTGCGGACTGCTGCCCGAAGATCAGCTCCTCACTGCGTGGCAAGGACTTCGCATGATGACGATCGAAGCGGCAACCATGCTGCATCGGGATCACGAACTGGGAACGATCGAACCGGGCAAGCTGGCGGATCTCGTTCTGCTATCGATGGATCCATTGCATACCGATGTCGACCAGCTCACAAAAATCGAGGTTCTGTTAACGATGGTGGACGGCGTCATCGAGTACCAACGTCGCGCAATCGACGATCCATAATCTCGCTATTGGGCGGTAGAGTTCCCGCCTCCGACGAACTGGACTGTCCAGTTTCGTAATTGGTTGGCACTTCAGATCTCCTGTACACAGAGCTGTGAGAGTGGACAGACCAACCATGAAGGAGAATGGGTAGCCGCCATACAAGCGAATCAACCATGAAGGGCATGAAGAAGCACAAAGCTTCGATTTTTCGTATCCACGACAGTGTCAGAGTTTCCTTCAAGACCTTCGTGTTCTTCATGGTGAAGAACCGTACAAGCTTAGTAACCACGAAGGGCATGAAGATCATGAAGAAGTGGAGAGCTCTGTCTCCCTGTCCAAAGCAGTGTTCAGAGTCTCCTTCAGGCCCTTCATGGTAAGAATAAGCCTTCAAACCACTAAGTGCTGTTGCATTCCGGCAAGGCTTTCCAATCAAGGAATGATGTTGGCACTTCAAGTCTCTCTGTCTCCTGAAAACAGAACTGGGAAACTCGACAGTAGTCCCATTCCCGGGCGCTCGCACATTGGTGCTATTCGCTCATCACGTGTTGGCTTCCGTATTGATAGATCCATTCGTTCAACCCGCCGAGCAAAACGCTGGCGCGGGTAAATCCCGCATTGAGCAGAGTCTGATAGGCGACGACCGCAATGCTGCCATCGTCGTCATAGAGGATGATCTTCGCTTCACGCGGGATGCGATCGAACCACTGCGGCAATTGTGCGGGCGGAATATTCATCGCTCCGGCCAGATGTCCGGCTGCATAGGAGTCTGTATCTCGTAGATCGATCAGGACATAGAAGTCAGAGTTAAGCGTACCTGGGTTCCAGGGTCGTCCGCTTGATCCGCCAGACACACTTCCGCTGGCCGGTGGCAGAGGGGTGGCGTAGATCATGTATCGATCGCCTTGAACGTCCACCCATTTGCTCAGTCCTCCCGACAGGTAGTAGGCCGACATGTATCCGGCACTGACCAGGGTTTGAACGGCCGCATCGGCTGCTTCGCCGGCCAGGTCATGGACGATGATCAAAGAGCTTCTCGGTAGGCTTGGCATGTGAGTGATCAACTCGTCGGCCGGGATATTGATGGCTCCCATCAGATGATTGACGGCATATGAAGCGGCATCGCGCACATCGATAAGGAACATCAGGTCGTCGGCCAACTCGAACGGAGCCGTTTCGTAGTCCTGCATAGCGGGCGTGATGGCGCCACGCACGAAGAGCCTGATGTCGTAATCTCTCCGGTCGTCATTGGATTTTCCATACTGATTAGGAGCGTTGGTGTATAGGTAAACGGTGACATTCTTCGTGGTGCCGTGATCCGCCAACACTAGAACTTCGAGAGGAACGGACTCTCCTGGAGCCAGTTGATTGGTGGCAAGTGCCGTGGTAGTACACCCACACGACGCGCTAACGCGAACGATCTCCAACGTCTGATCGCCCGTGTTTTGCAGAATGAACGTGTGCTTGACCATGTAGCCCTGGCCGATGGAGCCGAAATCGTACACCGGTTGATCGACAGTGATTTCCGGCGTAC
>DAOVHV010000073.1 GCA_030671645.1 bacterium
CGTACCGATGATGAAGTTGGCGCCTTGCATGCGACGGTCAGGATCCAATCCGATGGCCACATACCCGGATCCCGGACTGAACAAACCCATGCGCAGAATAACGGCGTCATTGGTCCAATAAACGCGGAATCCACCAGCCTCCATGGCATGCGCGTATTCCCCGGTATGGATGATGCCGTCCACAATCGGAACCGATGATGGAAGTGTGGCAGGAACGGTGAGTTCAGGAGCTGGCTCAGGCGTTGGATTCAGTTCGGGCGCCGACTCAACCGGGGTCGTTTCCGCGATTGGAATGACTTGTTCCAGACTGGGCGAGCTGACAACGTTTGTTTGCTCCCCTGAAGAAAACAACAACGCAAGGCCTGCCATTGCCACGATGCCCAATGCGATACCAAGGATGATTAGATTTTCTCGATCGATTACCCATATATCTACACCCTCCCCAACCAGAAATTCGCCCGCAGCACTGTAAACGAAAGGTGAACTCTCTCCAAATCGGAGATGCCCTGGGAACTCGATTTCATCGAGTTCCTTGGAGTTTCGGCATAGCCGAAACATCCCGGATGGGGACTCAATCGGGCGTGACCTGGGAGCTCGATTTCATCGAGTTCCTTGGAGTTTCGGCATAGCCGAAACATCCTGGATAGATGGGGACTCAACGCTGTCGAGTCCCCGAGTTTCCACACTCAGTTCCCATTGCGATTACCGAAAGACATTCCTATCGGATCTGCCGGAGAAGCTACCGCAACGGATAGAGCGGGTGTCGTTCTGGCGGCAATTCGATCCACCCACCCAGTGCAAGGAATCGGAGCCGAGGCCTAGAATTCCGAATTGCCAGGCTCATTCAACATCTGAGCGATTTCCCGAGCGCGCTGTCTCCGAATTGTCCGAAACACCGTGCGGCGGCCGCCTGGCCATCGCAGCACAACAACGCGCATCATGCCACGCGTAGACCAGTCGAACTGTTCCGTTGCTCGGACTAAATCCAACGAAGCAAGCCCGTTGCCGTCACCGTCTTGTAGAACGCCGGCCCGGGAATCGAGCGTCAATCTGCGAACAACCTCAGCAACCGGAATCGCTAATCGCCGCTTGTTGACACGGTTCAGCATGCTGGCGACGACGAAGGACCCGATGGAAACAACAAGCATAACGGAGCCCGATACCTCGGGCATCGTCTGCGTTGCGCCAAACATCACCAGTAGACCGAGGGCAAGAAGCAAGAAGGCGGTAACCCCCAGTACGCCGGTAATGTATCCCACGATCCACGTCTTTCGATCGAGGAGAAGGATGCTGTCTTCGCTACGGTGGATTTCGTATCCGCGCTCTTGGAATAGTAGTTCCACAGAATCCTCCTTAGCTTTGCAGGCCTATTCGGGCAGATCGAGCTGCATCAGTCCAGATCCGCGCCGGGTATGTCGGTCGGAGAAACTGTCAAACATACTGTGATAGGAAACGAGAATGGTGTACTGATGTCCCGGCAGCAACGGTTTATCCAGCGTGTCTCCCGAATCCAACGGGATGATGAATTCAATGACTGTCTGATCGGGCCACTCATTGCCGGCCGCGGCGATGATGTTGTCCTCGCCACCCCTCATCGTGTCCTCCATGTGGGCGAACGGCTCGTAGCCGTAGTCGTCGCGAATGGTCAGTACGCCTTCGTGCATGGATCCGATGATATAGTTGGCCCCTTCCATCTGGCGGTCAGGATCGAACCCGATGGCCACGAATCCAGTCCCAGGCGAAACGAGTCCCACGCGCAGACGATATTCATCGTTCGTCCAATAGACATCGACTCCGGCAATCGTCGTCTCGTGCACGTATTCTCCGGAGACGATAGTTCCGTCGATCGCATAACCTGTTTCAGAAGCAATCGTGGGTTCCTCGATGATCGGTTCGGTTGTGTCTTCATCCGTTTCTGTCGTGGCAACCTCGCTCGAAACAACAGGCTCCGTTTCTTCCGACAGTGCGGGCTCGATATCGGTGGCGGCTGGAATCTCCGGTGCGACTTCCGTCTCGCCAAGCATCGGCGTGATCAGCAACAGTACGGCAAGCGCGCCAACAACGGAAATACCTATCAGGATATACAGTATCGTTCGTCCCATGATTCCCCCCTTCAAAGCGGTCGAAAGCACTGTAGAAGATTGGGGCGATCAACACAATTCGGCAAGTCGGGAATGTGCGAATCAGGTTCTACTGATTTGGATGGAAGCGGCCGGCTCGACGATGAGTCCAAACGCCACGCCGCAAATCAGACGCGCCGAGATGACGGCGAGCCCATACCTCACCTGTCAAGAGCATGTGAGTGCATGTTAAGGTTTTCATGGCTCCGGCATTGCGGGAGATTCGTAGGCCAATGATACTTGACCAGGTGTTCGTGATTGGAATCTCGAACGGAGGCGGAATGACCATCCTAGGAATCAGTGCCAGCGGGAGAAGCAAGAGCGTTACCAATGACGCTGTAATGGCAGTACTTGAAGCAACGGGAGAATCCTTCGAGTTCGTTTCATTGGCCGGAAAGCAGATTGGTGGATGCAGAGGATGCGCCCTGTGCGCGGCTGACAATCGCTGCAAGGTGGCCGACGATTGGCCTGCCATCGGCGAATTGATGCTGGCTGCCGACGCCATCGTCTTCGGTGCGCCCAGCTACTACGGCTCGCTCAACGCGCTAGGACACGCCTGTTTGGAGCGTACGTTTTGTTTCCGTCATCGCGAAGCGTTTTCCCTCGCTGGAAAGCTTGGTGTGGCTGTCGCCATTGACAGTCGGCGCGAAGACTCGCAGGTTCTATCCTTCATTCGCAAGCTGATGGAATCCAACTTGATGCCGATCGTCGGTACGGTGCGCGCCAATGGGTATTCGCAATGCTATGACTGCGGATTTGGAGACGCTTGCGCGGTTGGGTCGGTCGTTGCCAAGCACGGCTTCTTGGATTGCATCAAGGACGAGCATCGGCCACCGCGATTCGCCGAGCAAGATGCTTCCATTCAGCAGGCAACCAAGGTTGGCAAGACGTTGGGCTCGATTCTGCGATGTGGAGCGTAGCAGAAACGTCTTGCGGTGGAATTGCACGTCAAGGTGCATCCCATCCTCATGAAGCCGGTGCTTCAGTATCCCCTCGCCACATCAATGAGTCCGTTCAATCGATCGCCCGCTCGAAACCTTCGCAAGTTTTCCTGGAAGAAGTTGATGATGTCGTCGGGGATGTTGAGTCCGGAATGGTGGGACGTAATCGTCACGTTGTCCATCGCCCAAAGCGGGCTGTCAGGGGGCAGCGGTTCGTGTTCAAACACGTCGAGGATAGCGGCTCGAATGGCTCGTTTTTGCAGCGCGTCGATCAGTGCGTCTTCATCCACAATGGGACCGCGTGCAACATTGACGAGGATTGCGGAGGGTTTGAGCTGTGCCAGCTGATCGCGCCCGAACAGCCCGCGGGTCTGCGCAGTCAAGGGCAGGCAGATCACCAGCACGTCGAGCCCGGAAAGGAACGACACGAGATCGTCCGGCCCATAGACCACCTCGAACCCGGTAAGCTCGTGCGACGTACTCGCCAAACCGATCGTTCGCATGCCCATGCCGCGCGCACGGTCGGCAACGGCTCGGCCGATGGAACCCGTGCCAGCGATAGCCATTGTCTTCCCTTTGATGAATTCGGCTTCCAGAGGCCGCCAAGTCCGCTCAAGTTGAAGGTGATGTACGTCACGCAAACGCTGAGTCAAAGCAAGAAGATGACCGATCACGTATTCCGCAATCTGATTCCCGAACGAAACATCAGCCCGTGTGAGCATCACGTCGTTCGGAAGATTGCTCTTGGCCAAGAATGCGTCGATACCGGCGGCCGTCACTTGGATCCAACGTAAGCACTTCGCCGACGACAATAAGTGGGACGGGAAACTGATTGAGCCAAGAATGACGTCGGTCTGTCCGATAGATTGCCGAACCTCTTCCTCAGATTCGCAAAACGTGTACCGAACAGCATCCGAACTCGTCAAGCGCTCACGATATCGGACGTTTGACTCCCGCAAGAACACCAACACATTCAACGGATCGTTCATCTGCCCTCCTTTCGGGAGAGCATACAAAGCAACGCCTCGCTTCGCGAGGCCGTTGCCAGCGAATTGCGAACGTAAAGACCGCTGAAGCTTGTCTTCTGCGCCGTTACGTAATCCCTCCTTCACCAAATTCATGCTGGTGATTCGCGTGAATCGAGCCGAGTTCACGTTTGCCATTCCTTTGGATCCCCTCCCGGCATCACGGAAACCTCACAATCACAACACGAAATCGTCCTTTGGATCGTCCACCATGGGACTAGGAGGTGGATGCCATGAAATACCAATTCAACTACGTGCGACTGCTGGTCGACAACTACCGAGATTCCGTCCGTTTTTACCGTGACAAGCTGGGATTGCCGCTGTTACGAGGCGATCTCGAGTCTGGGTATTCCGAGTTCGAAGCGCCCGGCGTTCGATTGGCGCTGTTTCAGCGATCCGAAATGTCCAAAGCGCTGGGAATGACCGAACCGAAGGGTGAGGGGCGAAGACACATCGCTCTGGCATTCGCTGTCGACGATGTCGATGCCGCGTTTAGCGACCTGGAAAGCAAAGGCGTGAAATTTGCGTTGGCGCCGCGAACCCACATCGATTGGGATCTGCGAACCGCGCACTTCCACGACCCGGACGGGAATCTGATCGAAATCAACCAGCGATTGAACTGACAACCCAGTCAGTGTGGCCTCAAAATAACACAGGATGCGCCATTGTGACGGAGCCCGCAGACTCAGTCTCAATTAGGCAGAGACCGCGTTCGCATCCAGCTCCCGAAGGAATTCGTGCAACAGCGATTCCGTTGCCTGCATGCATTCAGCGGAAACGTTCTCGACCTTGTCTGTGGGCCGATGCCAATCGGATAGCGTACCGTCTGCCCGATGGCTTTCGAATGTCAGAATTCGCAAACCGTGCTTGGCACCGATGGCGCCATCCGTGTAAGTGCCTTTCATGCTGATCTCATGGGCACCCAGTTCGGGTCGTCGAGCGCAAACGTCTCGCGCCAGTTCGAGAAGTTCCGGATTGCTCTTGGTCGTCGACAGGAAAGTCTCTTGGGAGAGGTAGACAGGTACGCCGCCGTTGCTTCCGACGGTGTCCACCGAGATCCAGGCTGCATGTCCCAGCTCGGTCTTGTGGCGGCGGATGAAATCCTCGGCGCCGTAGCAGCCGACTTCCTCGCATCCTGAAAAAACGATCCACACGGCCGTGTGTTCAAGCGGCTCCCTTGACAACCGATCGGCCAAGCTGAGTACAACGCCGACGCCGGATGCATTGTCGTTGGCACCGGGAGAGTAGAAGGTGAAATCGGCCTGCAGCATCAAAGTGAGCATTCCAAACGCAACCAGCATCGGGACGATGGCCACGTACCGAAGCCAGGGCATGGGCAACGCAACACCGAGAGCGAAGGTGGCGATGAGCAGCACAGCAAACGCCATTCCGATGGGAACCAATCTTTCGAACCAACGCACCCAGCAGTCGGAAGAGAAGACAAGCGGTGTTCGATGGCTATCCAGATGCGCCACCAAGACGACCCGGTCGCGAGCCTCAACTTCTGCTTCGATCCGTGCCCAAACATTCTGGCTCTGTCCCTTGGGAAGAACCCATCGTAGAAGATTCGGACGGAAAGATAGCTCCAGTAGGATTGATCCCAGGCCGGTTAGTGCCAGGATAAGAGCGACGATGGCGACGATTCGGCCTGCACCCAGAGAGAGAAATCCTGCCCCGAGCACGATGCTCCAAAACAATGCAGCCGGCAACCACGCCGAGCGTGCACTGCGAAAGCCCTCCATCGTCGGCTGTAGCCCCATGCCGGCAAGCTGCCCATACACGTAGTCTGCCGCCGCCTTTTCTTCAGGAGTCGTCGATCCTCTCGGTCCAATCTTCTCCGCCAGATATCGCACATGGTCCATCGCGTTCATGTGACGATTCTCTTGCCAACAAGCGA
>DAOVHV010000098.1 GCA_030671645.1 bacterium
ATCACTTTCGCTGGGACTGCAAGGCACATGCCATATCACCGGCCGGATTATAGCCAACCACACGCCTCCAAGCAGGAAAGCTGTGTGATCATGGCCGTTCAGCCAAACTGAAAGGAGCTATCGGGATGCGTCGAGCAGGTCCAGAGGGGAGGGACAACCATCAGATTGGCAAGACGCCATGGCCGTTCTCAACGCCAGCTCCTCGGTACGACCTTCGCCAACGACAACGCTCTCTCCGACGAAAATGACCGGATAGAGCTTTCGTGACCCCTCCAATCCGTGAAATATCATCAGCTGCTGCATTAGCACTTGATCCTTGTCCACATCGTACAAAACGTACGATACATCTGGGAACTCCTCGAGCAATCTGGCCAAGCTCTTCTTCATGTTTCTGCATCTTGAGCAGTCTTCTTTCTCGAAGAAGACAATGTGCGGACTCTCGATCGCGGCCAGCTCATCGCGATTCAATAACTTCGTGGTTTCAGGCAAGACACCAATCAGCTGTAGACCGTAAATCAGTCCTACACCCAAGGTGATGGCGAAAAACAGCAATAACGTTCTAGTCATGTGTCACCTCAACGGCTGCTCATATCGGATCAGTTTATCATGATTCACAGGCTGCATCCCTGCCTGCAATCCTCCACGGCTGACTGAGCATGCTGCCGGGTCGATCTCGACACCATGCCAGGGGCTCGATAGAGTTTGCCGCCCGTCTTCCAGACGGTATCCGACCTCGAGGTTGAACTCACGGCGACACCTCAGATTCCGATGAGCCTTCGGCTTAATCTGGAATTCGTTGAGCACTAGGGTCAGACGTTGTCTCTTGACTCTTGCTCGGTCTTGACTCGCGATGCGATTCGACTGATCGTGGAGACGCGAAGCCCAAGATAGTCTTGCAGTTCGGTGTAACTCCGGGGACGCATACCGACATTCCTCAAAGAACAGCCTGAAATAGTGGGAAGCTCTGTTTCTTACGAAATGGGGTGAAGCTCCGATTCTTGCGAACTAGGGCAAAGCTCCGATTCTTACGAATTAGGGTTTGTGTCCCTCCAATTCCAAACCGGGAGTGTGGTAGCATTAACGCGGAGGTCGGCAAAATGGAGATGGTCGCATTAACGACTCAGCAAGAGGAAGCCTTGGCCGACTTTGTATCGGAGTTTGCTGCAGCAGGAGAGGAAGAGATCCCCGCCTTCCTTCCGGATCCTGATTGGTCGTTTGCGGAGATTGTCGAGGGATTCGATAAACAATCGCGCGGAGAAGGTCTACGTGACGGTTGGGTTCCCGGTACGACCCGATTCCTTGTTCACGAAGGTCGAATTCTCGGTCTCTTCAATTTGCGCCACAGGCTGACGGACAACCTAAAATGTTTTGGCGGCCACGTCGGGTACAGCGTTCGGCCCTCCGAGAGAAGGAAGGGCCATGGGATCCGGCTTCTTGAAGCGGCCAAAGACATGGCTCGAAGCCTGGGCATCGAGCGCATGCTGGTTACCTGTCACCCGGACAACGTTGCTTCCGTGGGTGTCATCGCGAAGTGCGGAGGCGTGGTTGAGGATCGAACCTACTACGAGCCTGTCGGGGACGCTATATGCCGATATTGGATTTCGCTTAGGTGACGAGTATCTCAGATGTACCTCTCATCCGGACCAGGACATCAGTAATCCTCTAGTCGAGAAGTCGGCTAAGAATTCTGACGGAGTCCTCTTGTTTCGAAATCAGCATTCACGTAGTCTGTTGTATTGATTTATCCGGTGCATCGGATGGGAAGTGGGTATGGAAGCAAGGATGCATGTGCACCGAGTTCGAATGGCACTAGATCGTCATTGGATCATCGCCCGCAGACTGTGGTCTGCTGTATTGCTCATTGCGTGTGCTCTCCTTTCACTCCACGTCGTATCAGCGGCTCAAGTGGTCCGCGTCGGGTTCTACGAAAATGCGCCCAAGCTGTACACGAACGACCTCGGAGAGATTGTCGGGTTCTTCCCCAAGATCATCGAATACATCGCAGCGCAAGAGGGATGGACACTGGAGTACGTTTCCGGGACCTGGTCCGAGTGCCTGAGCCGCCTCGAAGCCGGAGAGATAGATCTGATGCCGGATGTCGGTTATTCGGAACAGCGGGCGGCGATCTACGGATTCGCCGGGGAGCCTCTGTTCATCAACTGGGGAATCATCTACACGTCTCCCGATTCGGGGATCGAATCGATCCCCGACCTGGTTGGCAAACGGATCGCCGTCATGGAAGGGAGCATTCACACCGAAGGCGAGCAAGGGATCAAGGCAATGCTCTCCCAGTTCGACATTCGGAGCACATACGTCGAGGTTCTGGATTACAAGGTGGTCTTCGAGGCGCTTCAAGCCGGGGAAGCGGACGTGGGGGTGGTCAACCGTCTGTTTGGCCTGGCCAATGAGAAACAGTACGGTGTTCGGCAAACGCCCATCGTCTTCAATCCGCGCGAGCTTCGCTTTGCTTACCCGCTTGGATCTGAGTTAGGAGCACAACTCGTCGAGCGAATCGATGAGCACGTTCGCTCGATGAAGACGGATCCCGATTCGGTCTACTACCGGAGCATTGAGACTTACCTGCTTGGGAAAGCGCCGGATGTTCTGCAACGAGCACCGAGATGGCTTCCGTGGGTACTGGGAGGGGCAGGCGGGCTCATCGTCTTCTCCGGACTCGGGGTCCTCATCCTCCGGCGAAGGCAGAGACGACTCAGACGAGAACTTGCCACGAGTGAGATCCGGTTTGACGCGATGTTTGAGCAAGCAGCTATTGGGCTTGCCATTGCGGATCCGGAAACGCAGCAGTTTCTTCGAGTGAATGCGCGTTTCTGCGACATCCTTGGTTACACCAGATCCGAGCTTGCGCAACTCCACATCTACGACGTTGTTCATCCAGAGGATCTTGAACGGGATATGCCCGTGATTCGTGAGCTTTCCGGCGGTTTGTCGCAACACCTTCTCGCCCACGAACGGTGCATTCGAAAAGACGGTGCCGAGATCTGGGGGGCGCTCTCCCTGGCCATGGTACGAGATTCGTCCGGCAAGCCCCTCTATTGGATCGATGGCCTGCAAGATATCACCAAGCAGAAGAAGGCCGAACAGGAATTGGCCGAGCACCGGGAGAACTTGGAGCGTCTAGTTGTGGAACGAACCGAAGACCTAAACACGGCCATCGAAGCGGCCAACGCCGCCATGTTCCGGCACAATCTGTTGACCGACGACGTCGAGCGGGATCAACGCTGGTTCGAGATTGCGGGAATCACGCAGGAAGATTTCGATGGAACACACGAAACGTGGCGGAAGCTCGTGCATCCAGATGATCTTGCGACGGCAGAAGCCCGCATTGACGCCGTGCTCAAGTCTCAAGCCAATTCGATTCAGCATGAATATCGGATCGTACGCCCGGATGGAGGAATCCGCTATATCGAGTCTCGATCGAGAGTCCTCCGAGACGATGACGGGCGGCCGATTGCAAACGTCGGGATGGATATTGACATTACCGAACGCAAGAAGGCCGACGAAGCGCTTCGGGAAAGCGAAGCGTTCTTGCGCAGTATGATTGAACACATGCCGTTCGACTTCTTCGCCATCGACAGAAATCTCCGTTATGTGATGCAAAGCCCGGGAAGCCAGGCCGCGATCGGAGACGTCATCGGCAAGAGCGTTGACGAGATTGACGTTCCCGCCGCGCAGAAGGAGCAATGGACGTCGGAGCATCGTCAGGTGCTGGCGGGTAAGACCTTCCGTGAGGAAAACGACATCGTGACTCGAGACGGGGAACTGCGCACCTATCTAACTGACATCGCCCCCGTGCACGTCGGCGAGGAAATCGTCGCTTCGATTGGCATGTCGATCGACATCACTGACCGCAAACGCTCCGAAGAGCGCATTCGGCAGTTGTCACGTGCGATCGAGGAATGCCCTGTCTCTGTTGTGATCACGGATACCAAAGGGACGATCGAATACGTCAATCCGAAGTACTGTGAAGTGACAGGGTACGCCGCCGATGAGGTCGTCGGCGGGAATCCAAGAGTACTCAAGGCAGGGGATCAGCCGGAGTCGTTCTATAAGGAATTATGGGACACCATCTTGGCAGGGAACGAGTGGCGGGGCGAGTTCTGCAACAAGAAGAAATCCGGAGATCTGTTCTGGGAACTGGCATCGATATCTCCCATTCGAGACGAATCCGGAAGCATCACTCATTTCGTTGCGATCAAAGAAGACATTACTGAACGCAAACATGTGTCCTGGGAGCTTGAGCAAGCCAAGCGCGATGCTGAGTTCGCGAATCAGGCCAAGTCCGACTTTCTGGCCAACATGAGTCACGAATTGAGAACGCCGCTAAACGCCGTCATTGGATTTTCCGAGGTTCTCGAGGATGGAACGTTCGGTGACTTGAATGATAAGCAGCGGCAATACGTCGGGAACATCCTGCAATCGGGCCGGCATCTTCTTTCGCTGATCAACGACATTCTCGATCTGTCGAAGATCGAAGCAGGCAAGATGGAATTGGAAATCGTTGATGTGGACGTCTCGCGGTTAATCTTCGAAAGCCTGATTTTCGTTCAAGAGAAAGCGCATCAGCATCGAGTCGAGCTTGTTACGGATCTATCAGAAGACGTCAACGCGCTGACAATCCAAGCGGACGAACGAATGCTGAAGCAGATCCTCTTCAATCTCTTATCCAACGCGACGAAGTTCACACCGGATAACGGAACAATCACTGTGGAGGGCCGAATTCATGGGAGCGATCTGTTGGTGCGCATTCGCGATACAGGCATAGGGATGAAACCCGAAGATCTGTTCCGTGTGTTCGAGGAATTCAAGCAGCTTGACGCGAGCTACGCCAAAACCCAACAAGGAACCGGACTTGGACTGGCGTTAGCCAAGCGTCTCGTCGAATTACATGAAGGGCGAATTTGGGCGGAATCCGAAGGAGAAGGAAAAGGGAG
>DAOVHV010000051.1 GCA_030671645.1 bacterium
AATCGATGTTTGGTACAGCTATCCGCGCACACCCGAGTCTCGGGCCGACACGCCCCCGTCGCAGTTCCCGTTTCACGAACTTGAGAACGTCGTCATGAGCCCGCACCGCGGTGGAGCCTTTCAACTCGAAGAACTGGAACGCCGGCGCATGGCTGATTTGGCACACACGCTCAATGCAATCGCACGCGGAGAAGACGTCCCGCATCGTGTCGACATCCGTGCCGGATACTGAGGTTTCTCCGCATCCTCACTTCTCCCTATCAGGAGCATCTTCAGCCGAATGCCAAATGCGCTACCATCATACAGTCTTCGTAATTGCGGACCTGGAAGGTGTTCCGGCAGATGATACAAAGAACGATCTTTGATGAAATCCGAGAGGGGTGCCGCCAGGTCGCCGATCGCGCTCGTCACGTCCGCATCGTGAGAGAGCGAATCCCGGATTACGTTTCTCCATTACTAACCCGAGCGTTGCTCGTACCCAGCCTGGATACGGTGTCTCATTTCGTGGGTGAGGACGAGGCAACCGTTGCCTTCTTCATCACGCTGGCGGCAGTGAACTTCGGCTCCGGCTACTTCCCTCACTTGCGGAAGCGCCCGGGGATGTCCGGGTACTACACCATTGCCACCGCCTTGACTGAAAGATTCCGCTCGCAGGGCCCATTTACAGCCGGCGAGCTGGCCAGCATGTCAGTTCACGATTGCACTGACCTGTTCGGTCAGGATCTGACGGATGTAGTGATGGTCGAACTCATGGATTTGTTCGCGAAGGCTTGGAACGATCTTGGCGATCACTTGATCACGCAGTTCGACAGTAGTTTCTCCAGCTTCATCGAGGCAGCGCATCACACCGCCGCAAACTTGGTGGGGATCCTTTCCAGGCAAATGTTGTTCCGAGATATCAGTCACTATCACGGCATCGAGGTTCCGTTCTTCAAGCGATCTCAATTGCTTGCATCCGATCTCTCGCTCGCGATGGATGGACGGCGATTGGGTCGATTCGACGATCTCGATCAGCTGACCATTTTCGCCGATAACCTCGTACCCCATGTCCTTCGGCTCGAAGGCGTCCTTGAGTATTCCCAATCGTTGAACCAAGACATCGAGGCAGAACAGCTCATTCCCGCCGGATCGGACGAAGAAATCGAGATCCGAGCCTGCAGCGTTCATGCAGTGGAACTCATGATCGAAGCCGCTGCAGAGTCCGGTGTGAGTTGGACGGCACGCGATGTCGATCAGGTGTTGTGGCATCAGGGGCAAAACCCGCAATACAAGAAGCGTGGCAAGCGACACCGTACACGAACAGCTTTCTATTAGGTTACCGGCCGGCCGTCTCTGCTACGGCCGCATCGATGATCCCTTTAACTGTCTGAGGCCCGATTCCGTTGACGTACTCCAATTCTTCGACCGACCGGAAAGGGCCATGCTCGATGCGATAGTCGATAATCCGCTGGGCCAATGCAGGACCAATACCGGGAAGGGTGATGAGATCGTCGAGGGTCGCTCGATTGATGTCGATCGGTGCGGATTCCACGAGCCTGGGTAGGAGGATAGTGACATCCTCCAAGTGGATCGCCACGGGGAGGGAAGCTTGAGCAGATTGCTGGAGGTCCGTGAACACGAGAACCCCGGAGGCCAGTACGGCCAGCCCGATCAGCAGAATCAGCCCTCGCTCTTGAATGGACACCGCTTTGTTCATCATCGGAGCAGCTCGTTGATGCGATCCATGCCTGCTTGTTCCCGCTGCAAGCGCATTACTTCCGGCAATCGCTCGTATCGTCGCCAACCGAATTTGTCGGAATAGGCCTTCAGCAACTGGGTTCGCAATCGGTCCTTGACGCCGGAATGCTCTTGCAGGAATCGTCCGTGTCTCTCGGCGAGGCGCTCGATATCGGGGATGTACAAATCGATGCCTGAGGCTCGACCGAACAATTCCAGCGCCTCGTCCGATTGATTGGCCAGAAGATTCAGCGCTTCCTCGAATAACTCTCGGCGTCTGAGTTCACCTTGGGCTCGAAGGCGCATCTGCTTAGATTTCTCACGATACAGTCGCAAGTCCTTCCTGGATATTCTCAGAATCGACGATTCGCAGGCATCGACGGGCTGGGGAAAAGCCTCCGCTCTTCTACGGATGACCCCATGCCAAGACAAGCACTGCTCACAGGTTCGATAGTTTACGTTGGTGTAGTACTGGTAAACGGCTCGTCGAAACATCGACCCCTCCGAATCACACCAAACAGTGTATTGAGGAACGGGTTGAGCCACAAACACCGTTTACATCCAATCCCCAACGAACTACAATGCGCTCAAGTTCGCATAAGGAGAACCATGATTCGAACGATTCTTACGACATTTGCCTTGGTCTTCCTCGCCGAATTGGGAGACAAGACGCAACTCGCCGTGCTAGCCATGGCCTCTCGCAGCAGTCCCTGGGCCGTGTTCGTCGGAGCAGGCGCCGCTCTGTTGGTCTCCACGTTGTTGGCGGTCGTGCTCGGATGCACGCTGCCACGGTTTTTGCCCACATCGAGCACCAAGATCCTCCACTACATCGCGGGCAGCCTGTTCGTCATCGTCGGAGCCTGGACCATCTGGAAGGCCTAGCTGTCGTTGAGGCTCGTTAGCCAGGAGCCAAGCGGCTCCAGCAGGGCATGCTCGGTCATGTCCAAGTGAATGGGTGTAATCGACACATAGCCGGCGGAGATCGCTCCGATGTCGGTAGTTTCAGCTTCGGTCGAGTCTTTGGTGAGCGGATCGCCGCTAATCCAGTAGTAGTTGCGCCCTCGCGGATCCTTTCCCTCAACCAGGTAGTTGCTGTACGCCTCGCCTCCCAACCTGGTGATGCGCGATTCCAGCTTTCGACCAACCGGTGCATAGGGAACGTTGACGTTGAGCACAATTTTTTCCGGCAGTTCTTGTTGTTCAAGGAGAAACCTAGCGAACCGGGCGGCGAATTCAGCTGACGCGGTGTAATCGGGCATCTCGGAACGATCGTTGATCGTATCGAAAGAAACTGCAACAGCAGGCACACCCGCGCGAACGCCTTCCATGGCCGCGGCCACCGTTCCCGAGTATGACACATCGCGTCCCAGATTGAGGCCGTCGTTGATCCCCGATACGATCAAATCGGGTGGCCGATCCAACAATCCGAGAAGTGCCAACGAGACACAGTCCGAAGGTGTGCCGCTGGTAGCGTGGCCGAGGCTGCCGTCGAGCAGCCGAACTTCATCCACACGCAGTGGCTTGTGAAAGGTCCGCGTGCGACTGGCCGCCGACCAATTCCGCTCCGGCGCGAACACCTCTACCCGCGCCACACCGTCCAACGCCCGTTTCAGAGCAAGCAAGCCGGGCGCATTCACACCGTCATCGTTGGTAATCAGGATCATCCGTTCTGCCATACGTCACCCCTCTTGAGTTGATCTCGTTTCTCGTTCGCCCGTGCGACGATAGAACAGCAGTTGATTGTCACCGTAGCGGCGCGTATCTACCCGTTCGAGAACACCATAGATCTCGCCAGCGGTTTCCTTATGATGAATCTCGGCCACCACCACGAAATCCTCGACCAAGATTCTTCCTTCTGACAGTGCTGTCAATGTTGCGGGTACAAGTTCTTGGTAATAGGGAGGCCCGATGAAGACAATGTCAAACCGCCTTCCCCTACGAGCCAATTCGTCGATCATGGCAATGGCATCGCCTTCAAATACGCGTCCCTCTGTTAGGAAGTCGAGCGTCTCCAGATTGCGGCGCACGATGCCGCATGAACCGGGAGAGCGATCGACAAAAACGCACGATTTTGCGTTGCGGGATAAAGCTTCAAGCCCGACGCTGCCCGTACCGCAGAACAGGTCGAGAAAAGTCGATTCAGGAATGAAATCGTCCAGAATGCTAAACAAAGCGCTCCGCACGAAATCACGCATCGGACGAATGCCGGCTTCTTCCCAATCAACAAACTTGCGGCCTTGTCGGCTTCCACCAATGATGCGCACGGCACCCCCTTGCACCTTCGAATCCACGTCGCTATGATCGCTTGTAGATTCGTCTAAGCATAAGAGAGGGGGCCTCTGTCATTCAACCGATCTCGGATGGTTTGCAGGCAATATGTTTCGATCTGGATTGGACCTTGAGCTATTATCCCCTTTCCACGCGTCAAGTCCTGCAAGAGGCATTGCACCGCGCTTCACTTTCCGCTGAATTGCTGGGAGATCTTACGGCAGCCGCCCAGCAATATAACGAGCTATGGCTGACACTGGAGCGATCAGCGGAATCCACCGATATCTTGCGCGTTCAAATCATGACCACGCTGCTCAATGAGCGTGGCATTGAAGATGCGGCGGCCGTTCTTGAGATTTCCGAGGCTTACGGAGACGTGCGGAGAGAATCCGGTGTTCTTCCCTATCCCGGTATCGACAATCTCCTGGCAGATCTCAAGGAGAACTACAAGTTGGGGTTGCTGACCAATGGCCCATCCGATATTCAATGGGAGAAGATTGAAGCGCTCGGACTCGACCAACAGTTCGACGCCGTCATCGTCGCCGGCGATGTCGGAATCTATAAGCCGGATGTGCGCGTATTCGAAATGCTGTTGAAGAAGCTCGATGTGGCCGCGGAGCACTCGCTTTTCGTTGGAGATTCCTACGACGCAGATATCCTCGGCGCACATCAGGCCGGCATGTACACTGCATGGATCAAGCGAGAGGAAGACGCCATGACAGATGGCGTTCAGCCGACGCTTGTGAAGTCAGACACAGCCCTGCTTCGAGAGGTCTTACTGTGACGCAGCATGGACGGACATGTCTGGGAGTGGCTCTCTTTCTCGTTACATTCTTGATGGGGTTGACATGCTTTTCCCAAGCCATCGAGCTGCCCCGCGTCGTACCGGCGTTCAATCAAGCTTATACGGATGGCCCGGATGCCTGGGGCGATTGCCCGCTTGGAACGATTGGGTGCCCGGATCAAGTCTGTACGACTGGGTGCCTGATCACCGCCTTCTCATCCGTCCTCGCCTACTACGAGATTGAGGTGCCGGTTCCCGCTCGCAGTTCGTGCACAGGAGAGGCACGGTCCGGCATGGATCCCGGCATCTTCAATGACTGGCTGCGAGAAGTCGGCGGATACGGACGCTGCGCGCAGGACCCTGTTGGCAATTGCTGCCTGATCTGGGAGCAACTGCCCGCCGAACTGGAGATCACGACTCACGTGAATCGAAGCGAAGTCGGGTTGAATGCGGTGGCTTCGGTCGTCATCGATCATGCCCTACGCCAAGGCCATCCGGTGATTGCGGGCGTTCACTGGGACGACTCTTGTAATGGAGGGTCCAGCCAAACTGAGGATTGTCACTGGGTCATTCTCACGGGCAAGCGTGACGACACTTATGCCATCGTCGATCCGTTTAATCCCGACCCGACCAGCCCGTATGGCGTCCGAACCACACTCGACGCCGGTGTACATGGAAGCTACATCATCGACCGATTTGTCGTCGTTGCGGGTCCGTCTCCAAGAGATGTCGCTCTGGAGATCGGGGCGGACCCGCAGGGGGCGACCTATCAAGTAGGTGATCGGATTCGACTGACGTTGAGTATTCCTGGGAGTTCGGCAGCGTTGCTCCCTTACGCCCGTGCGACGATGCCCTCGGGCCTCGTCGCCTATGCGGTACTCGATGAAACGGCTTCGGAACCCCTTCGCTATTCAGCCGCCCGCGAGAGCCTGGTCCCAGATCCGCTCCCGCTCAACTCGGATTGGACTTGGTACAACAGGACACTTTCCGAATCCGACATCGGACGTTGGACATGGGAGATTTGGGTGGAGCGAGCCGATGAGCCCGGCATCAAGCAGGGCCGCCAGACGATCGCGTATGAGGTTCAACCTGCTGCCGCATCATCTTCGATCGGAGCCGCTGTTCTGGGGATCCTGCTCGTCGTTGCCATCGCAGCCATCGCCCTTATCTCCACCCTAGGCATTGGACAGGAATAGCCTCCACTGCGCAACCTGTTACGAAAACCGCCATTGTCGCCTGCAAGTTCAAATCCTGCTTCCAATCGTTCCACCGCCGACCTCTTCTAGCTCGGCGGTTAGAGCCTTCTGTCTTGCGGGCTAGAGTCCACGCAACAACCTCTACAGGATCGCCCAAAGGATGGTGCCTGCTCCCACGAGGAAGCAATAAACCGCGAAGATCCAGAACCGTCCACGTCGCACCAGTTGAAGCACGGCACGTAGCGCCAGCCAGCCGCTACCAAATGCACACAACGTTCCGATGAGAATGCCCAGCCAATCCTGGGAGCCTGACGCACTCATGGCATCCAACAGATGGAGCAGTCCGGCACCGAACAAGGCGGGAATGGCTAGCAGGAAAGAGAATCGCACTGCATGAGCCGCCGACAATCCCATCGCAGTCCCCACCGAAATGGTTACACCGCTTCGAGAAACTCCGGGAAAGACAGCCGCAGCTTGAGCCAGCCCGACAACCACGGCATCCGGAAACCGAATCGATGGCCGTCGCGCGCGCGTCCGGGTTAGGTGTCCGAGGGTCAGAACCAGCGCTGTGAGCAGCAATCCGATGCCGATTCCAAGCAACGAGGAAAACGCCGATTGAATCGTTTCACGGAACAACAACGCCACCACTACGATAGGAACGGTTCCGGCTATGAGAAATCCCACTTCTTTCCGTTGCTCGACGCTTCCCTTGCCTCGTAGCGATTTCAGAAGCGCAACGATGTCCTTACGGAAGACAATCAGAATTGCAGCCAACGTTCCCCAATGAAGCATCGCCTCAAGCAGAACGCCGGGAGGGTCAAGTCCGAGCCATCGTTCGGCAAGAACGAGATGCCCCGAACTGGAAACGGGGAGGAATTCGGTCAAACCTTGGACCAGCCCCAACAGGGCGTAGCGGATCATTCGCTTCCTTTCAGACTGAAATCCATCGACAAAGCGCCCATGTGACAACTGTC
>DAOVHV010000003.1 GCA_030671645.1 bacterium
CACGTCCGACAGTTTCCACGCGACGTTCGACCGAGTCGTCGAAGCGAGTCATGGTGATCACGGGAGATGCTTCGGTGAGCCCATAGGCAATGGACACGTTGCAGTGCATGTCCTCCATCGTACCTCGCATCACTTCGACCGGGCACGGCGCACCGGCCATGATTCCCGTTCGCAGCATCGACACGTCGTAGGCCGATCCATCCGCCTTGCCCTTACGGTACTCTTCCAGTTCGAGCACGAACATCGTAGGAACGCCATACAGCACGCTCACGCCGAATCGCTCCACCAGTTCCAACGCCTCAACGGGCTTGAAAATCTGCATGGGGACCATGGCCGCACCCCAGGTGATGGCGCCGGCGATCCCCATCACGCATCCGAAACAATGGAAGAAAGGAACGGCCAGCAGAAACACGTCTTGCTCGTTCGTGTGCAGCACCTCGGTGACCTGCTCGGCGTTTTTGGCGATGTTGTGATGCGAAAGCATGGCACCCTTGGGATGCCCGGTCGTTCCCGAGGTATACAGGATGAAGACATTGTCCAGTGGATCGCAGGAAGCTTCACGCTTCTCAAGTTTCGAGTCGTTGAGAAGATTCATTCCCCGATCGACGATCGAATCGAACTCATGCATGGCCTCGCCCGGCTCGCCAACGATGATCACGTGTTCCAGATTGGGGAGGTTGCCCCGAATCTCGCCGATCATCGAGAGATAGTCGATAGCGGCGAAATCACCGACAGCGAATAGTGTGGTCGCTTCCGAGTCGCCGAGAATGTATTCCACTTCGTGGGTCTTGTATCGCGTATTCATCGGGACGACCACCGCTCCGATACGAGCGACAGCGAAATAACAGACAACCCATTCCGGAATGTTGGGCATCCAAAGTCCCACTTTGTCGCCCTTGGCGACCCCGAGTTCGAGCATGCCACGAGCCAGTCGATCGACCTTCTCGTTCAGCTCTTCGTACGTCAGCGTAATCCCACTGGGATCAAGAATCGCATTTCGTTGGGAAAACTTCTCCGTCGTATCGCGCAGCACTTGGGAAAGCGTTCTCATGCAGTCACCTCATCTACTGGAGTTCGAGCGAATTATCAAGTAGCCATTCGGGAAACGCAAACTGGCTGCGACTTCCCGCACATCGTACAATAGACGCCTTATCAAAAGGAGGAGCCGAATGCACGCCACGTTTGGGAAGTATCTCGACGTTGATCTGACCGCCGGAACGATTCAGGAGTTTGACATCCCTGAGGATTGGCAAACCCGCTTCATCGGCGGCAAAGGAATCGCAACTCGACTGCTACTCGAAGAGCTTCCCGAATCCCCCGATGCATTGAGCCCCGAGAACATCCTCGTATTCGCCACCGGTCCCTTTCAAGGAACAATGATTGTGGGAGGCGGACGCCACGCAGTCCTCTCGGTTTCCCCAAAAACGGGTCGCGTCGCCGACTCGTACGCCGGCGGCTATTTCGGGCATGAACTCGGACGTAGCGGATACGACGGCATTCTCATTCGCGGCGCTTCGGATACACCCGTCATCCTAACCCTGATTGACGGCGCTGCTTCGCTTCAACCCGCCGATGATCTGTGGGGCACGGGCACCAGCACAACCGAGGAAACTCTCAAGAGCCAATTCCCCGGTGCCCGCGTCAGTTCCATCGGCATCGCCGGCGAAAAGAAGGTCGTACAGGCATGCATCATCAACGATCGCTCCCGGTCTGCCGGTCGCCTCGGCTTCGGTGCTGTGATGGGCTCCAAGAAACTAAAGGCAGTGGCTGTTCGCGGACATTTGGAAAAGACGCTGGCCGACCCCGATCGATTTGCCAAAGAGCGTGCAGACTACGCCAAGACCTTCATCAACGAAGGCTATCAGCGATTCGGCCAATACGGAACCGGCGGAGGTGTGACCGTCCTGTCCGAGATGGGCATTCTCCCCACCAAGAATTTCCAAGAAGGCATGTTCGACCATGCCGAAGACATCAGTGGCGTTCGCATGCACGACACCATTCTGGTGAACCGCGAAACCTGCGCCGGATGCCCCATCCGTTGCAAGCGCGCCGTCAAGACCTCATTCGGAGGCAGCGAGGTGCTGCCCGAGTTCGGCGGACCGGAATACGAAACGCTGGCCGCCTTGGGTTCCCTTTGCTTGAACAGCAATCTGGATTCGGTCGCCCTTGCCAATCAGCTATGCAACGAGCACGGGTTGGACACCATCTCCGCCGGTGTCTTGATCGCGTTCCTCATGGAGGCCTCCGAGAAAGGGCTGATCGAAGACGACATCGCCTGGGGAGATCCCCAAGCCGTCGTTCGACTGGTCAATGAATTGGCACGTCGTGAAGGGTTGGTCGCCGAAGCCGCAGACGGATTGCCGCTGTTCGCCGACAAGATCAACGCCGACTTCTCCATGACTATCAAGGGCGTCGAGCTTCCCATGCACGAACCGCGTGGCAAACAGGGGATGGGCTTGAGCTATGCCACCACTCCACGCGGCGCCAACCACATGGAAGGCATGCACGACACCATGCTTGCATCCGAGTCACCCTCTCCCGAAATCGGGGTCGATCATGCGTACGACCGCTTCTCGCTCGCAGACAAGGTCCAGCCGGCCAAGGCGTTCGAGGATCTTCGCTCGTTCGACAATTCACTCGTCTTATGCTGCTTCACCTCGCGGACACAGGGCGAAGACTACAGCTATCCGATGATCCGCTCTTTGTTGGAAGCGGCCACAGGACAAACAGTCGATGCTGCCGAGATGCTTCGTATCGGGGAACGCGCTTACGCGACCATGCGAATTCTGAGTGGACGAGCCGGCCACACCATGGATGAGGACGGGCTGCCGGCCCGATTCGCCGAACCGATGTCTGCCGGGGCCAGCGCCGGGCATCCTGTCGATCCTTCCGTCATGCAGCAAGCCATCGCCGATTATTACGAAGCTCGCGGATTCGATCGCTTCGGCCCCACTGATGAGACACTTCGGAAGCTTGGAATGGACGACTGCATCGGAAAGCTTCAGCGAGGATGACATGATCCCGGTTGTCAGTTTCATCGGGCATCACAATGCCGGCAAAACGCGGCTGCTGACCCTGCTTGTGGAGACACTCTCCGAACGCGGCATTCGCGTCGGAGTGGTGAAGCACGCACCGAATTTGGAGGTGGCGGACCCGCCCGGCAGCGATTCGCAGCAGCTTCGCGAAGCCGGGGCCCAGCGCATGCTGTTGCTGGGAAGCGACTCCGCTGTGCTCACGTGGCCGCAACCCTCGATTGAGGAGTTGGAGCTGGAAATCCAACGCCTATTCTCAGGTTGTGACATCGTCTTGGTTGAAGGCTTGAAACATGGACCGTTCCCGAAGATCGAAGTCTTCCGCCGAACAGGCAAGGTGGCCCAAGAGCCCTTGGCCGGCGAAATCGACGTCATCGCCGTGGTCAGTGATGCGGCCGTCGCGCTACCTGATGGAACAGCCAGCTTTTCCCCGCTTGATCGCGAGGGCATCGCCGACTTTCTGGAAACACAATTCTTACCTTAATGAACGTGCGATTGCGCCTTACCGGTCCCTGTGATACCCTCGGATGATCATGAATTCCGTTACACCAACCGATCGAAAGGAACGTCTGGCAAGCCATGCTGCCGCGACCATTTATCTCGTCAGCAAATCCGTCGATCGGTTATCCGAAGGACGTCAGATCGCAGCATCGGCGGTATCGAGGAACGAAGCAAACACAGCGATGGTCATCCGCGGCACTCACCCGGACGTCATCGAGATGGCAGCTACGGAGGGCAAAGAACGTATCGGCATCGGACAAGTTCGAGACGTCATCCGGTTGGCCCAGTTCGCTCCGGTTCAATCAACCTGCAAAGTCTGCTTGATCCCCAACGCTGAAGGATTGACTGTCGAAGCGGCCAACGCGTTGTTAAAGATCTTGGAAGAGCCGCCGCGTGGGCTCCGATTCATCCTCCTCGCCGAGCATCCGTCCGATTTGCTGCCAACGATCGTGTCCAGAAGTCGCTTGATCCGCATTCCAATCGCATCGCAAGCGCAGATCACCGCTCGTCTGACCGCCGCCGGGTATGAAGCAGATCACGCTCGTTGGATCGTACAGTTGGCGCTTCGAGACGGCGAACTTGATCGACTGCTGGCATCTGCTGTCAACATCCCGCGTTTGCTTGGCGAGACCATGACCGAGCTATCCTCGACCGACGTATCGGAAGTCATCGATGCCTGTCTCGGTGAGGACCCCATTATGCGAAGGCAGGGGATGCTTCACTTGCTGAAACGAATGGCCTCCCGCGAATCGGAGTTGTTGACCGTAGGTGTCCGCGTTCTCTCTGCCCAAACCAGAGAAACGCTCGTTCAGCTCTTGCACGATCTACTGGTGATCTCGTTTGATTTGGTGCGATCCGCTCACAGCACCTCTTCTCTGACGGATGCCATGGCCGATCAGGTTCGAGAGGTATTCGGAATCCGGCGTTTGCACGAATTCTGCTTCGCTCTCGACGAAGCCCATCGATCGCTGGCTGTCTATGGGCCCGTCGAGGGGATTCTGCTATCCTTGTTCTTGGTTTCCGAAGGAGCGAATCATGACAGCTGAGCGTGTCGTACTCGTCCACGTTAAGAATCTCGAGCGCGAAACGGTTTACTTCAGCGCGAGTGACATATCGCTCCAGGTAGGAGATTCCTGCGTCGTAGAACACGGCGGACTGCGGCTCGGAGTCATGATGGGAGAGCTCGAAGCGGGCAAAGGACTGGGGGAGCAGCTGGAGCGTGTCGTCCGTGTAGCCACGCCATCGGATATTGAAACCTACCGATACAACCAAGCGGACGCCGAGCGCATCATGTCCTCGACACGAGAGGTGATCGCTCATCGCGAGCTGCCTATGCACCTTGCCGCTGCCGAATACACGCTCGATCGCAGGCACCTTCGTATCTATTTCACCGCTCCTCATCGTGTCGATTTCCGCGCCTTGTTGCGCGATTTGACCAGTCGCTACAGCACGCGCATCGAGCTTCGTCAAATGGGCGCACGCGATGAAGCGCGCATCAAAGGCGGTTTGGGGCGTTGTGGACTGGAGATCTGCTGCCACCGCTTTCTTCGCGAGACCAATCCGGTGCCCATGGAGATGGCCTACGACCAAGAGTTGTTCGTCTCTCCGGAACGTATCACCGGCGCCTGCGGCCGACTGATGTGCTGTCTGGCTTATGAGCACGAGACCTACCGGCAAGAGCTGGCCGAGTTTCCGAAGCTGGGTGCCCAAATCGAATGGAACGAGAAGAAAGGTAAATTGATCTCGCACAACATCTTCCGAAAAACAGTGACCATCCTGACTGAAAATCGTGAACGGTTGGAAGTCGATGTATCCGAGATTAAGGTCCTTCGTCCCGGGAGGAAACGGAGGCGCTAAGTTCGGCTCCGACGGCTTGTAGTGTACGCCACTCATCTGTTGAAAGGGCGGCTTCTACGAGTGCTCCGCCTTCTACGTAGCCCACAATGCGAGCTCGCCCTGCCGCCGCAAACGGGTGCAGCGTATACAGCGCCTGATGGGGCAAGATGAAGGACATTGCCACACTCTCAGGGAACAACCGCTCCGCAATGACATCCCGCAGCTTCTCAACATGGGTACCGTGCTTGGCGGAAATGGGAATGCCTTCAAGGCTTGAAGTCAATTCCTGTGCACAGCGATCGGCCTTGTTCAATACGGTCAGGATCGGAGGCCGTTCGTCACGGTCATGGAACACCTCCGTTTCCAACGTATCCAACACCGCGCGCACGTCCGCTTCCCAGGACGGCTTGGAGATATCGACCACGTGCAATAACAAGTCGGCAGTTTGCACCGCTTCCAATGTCGCCCCGAAGGCAGGCACCAAGTCATGGGGAAGGTGTTGGATAAAGCCGACTGTATCTGAAATCAAAACGGATCGTCCCGGAATGATGTCCGTTCGGCGAACGCGCGTATCCAACGTAGCGAACAGTTTGTCCCCGACAAACGCATCGGTCTCGCACAGTTGATTGAGCAAGGTCGACTTTCCGCTGTTCGTGTACCCGATTAAGGCAACTTCGGGCAGCTCGCTTTGAGATCGTTTGTGCCTGCGCACAGCCCGCTCTCCGGCCGCTTTCTTCAACCGGCGCTCCAAAGAATGAATGCGGAGGTAGATCTTGTTACGGTCCAATTCCAATTGCGTCTCACCCGGGCCGCGTGTTCCTACACCACCAATAGCGCGGCCGCCGGCGCGAGTCAACGCAGTACCCCAACCGCGTAGCCGAGGAAGCAAATAGTGAAGCTGCGCCAGCTCCACCTGCAGCTTGGCCTCTTTGGTCGTCGCTCGCTGCGCAAAGATGTCCATGATCAACTGCGTTCGATCGATCACTTTCTTGTTGAGCGCGGTTTCCAAGTTTCTTGCTTGAGCCGGCCTCAGCTCCTCGTTGAAGATCACGACGTCGGCCTCCAACTCGCCAGCAGCCGCCTTGAGTTCGTCAACTTTTCCGCGACCGATAAACGTAGCTGGATGAGGACGCGATCGCTTCTGAACAATCACTGCGAGCGTCGGGATTCCGGCTGTGTCAGCCAGCGATTCGAGTTCACGGAGCGACTCCTCCTCCTCGCCTTTTCCATAGAGAATGCCAACCAGGATGGCCTGTTCGGTCCCGAAAACGCGTGCTCGCATTCCCAGCCGGTCTTCAATCAAAGATTCTTCTCTACGAATCGTCTTCTCGTCGCTCAATGCGTGCTCCTATCGCTCGCAATTTGGATTCCAGGTTCGCATGACCGCGGTCGATATGATCCAATCCGGTGACAACGGTTCGTCCTCGAGCCGCCAATCCGGCTAGGACGAGAGCCGCGCCACCACGAATGTCCGGGGCATCCACTTGTTGTCCAGTCAGTTCATCGATGCCTTGAATAGAGATGGTCGCGCCATCCTGGACAATGCGAGCCCCCATCTTGCACAAGGGTACCGAATAGGCAAAGCGCCGCTCGAACACCGATTCCGTAATCTTGCTTGTCCCATCGGCAATCGACAAGAAAGCAGCCAGCGGCGGATGGAGATCGGTCGGGAATCCCGGATACGGGGCCGTGTCAAGCTTGATGGCAGTAGGACGAGTGATTCCGGTAGCCGTGATCGACATCTCGCCCAACTCAAGTTCCACTCCCGTGGCTCGCAAAGAATTCAAGAAGGCGTCCAAATGCTGCGGACGAACGGGAGACACTGAAACGCGCCCCCGCGTAATGGCGCCGGCCAGCAGAATCGTGCCCGCTTCCATTCGATCCGGGATTAGCATATGTTCCGCTCCTCCGAGAGAACGCTTTCCCATCACACGAATAGTACGGTCGGTGACTGAAATGTCCGCTCCCATCTTGCCGAGTAGTTCGATCAAGTCAATCACTTCGGGCTCAATCGCAGCGTTATGAATAACGGTTTGTCCTTCCGCGAGACACGCCGCCATTGCGATCTGCTCGGTCGCTCCCACAGAAGGAAATGGGAGGTGAATCGTGCCGCCAGTCAGACGATCGGCGGTCACAACAACCATGCCATTGCGTTCCTCCACCCGCGCACCCAGCGCACGCAAGCCTTCTAAATGAAGGTCTACCGGACGAGCACCAATGGCACATCCACCCGGTAAAGGAACAACAGCTTTGCCCAACCGAGCAACCAGTGGTCCCAACACGAGAAACGATGCTCGCATCTGGCTTACGGAATAGGCATTGGCTTCAGAAATTAGGCTTCCTCCCGCGGCAATGGAGACGTTTGCGTCGTGGCGAACGACACGTTTCCCCAATGCCCCGAGCGTGTAGAGGATGGTGCTGACGTCGCGGAGCTGAGGAATCGAATGCAGGATGACGGGATCTTCGGTCAGCAACGAAGCAACGCAGGCCGGCAAAGCGGCGTTCTTGGCCCCGCTAATAGATACGGTCCCCGAGAGTGGATTCCCTCCCTCGATTACGAGTGACTTCATGAATTATGGAAGGTAGCGTTCCGGATCAATCGGGTATTCCCGATTGCGAAGCTCGAAGTGCAGATGCGGGCCGGAAGAGATTCCGGTGTTTCCGGATCGGGCAACGGCCTGGCCCATTTCCACGTACTGTCCCGCGAACACGAAAGAGTCGGACAGATGGCCATACAAGCTGTAGAAACCATTCGCATGCTCAATGATCAATACATTCCCATACCCGGGCTGTTCGCCATAGAAATACACTTCACCGGCGGCAGCGGCATGCACGGTCGTTCCTTCAGGTACATCGAGATCGATACCTTCATGATGATGACGATCTCCAAGTACCGGGTGAACCCGCCAGCCGAACTCCGAGACGAGTTCGCCTTCCAGCGGCCAAATGAATTGAGTCGAAATACCCTTAGACAGAGCAACGGCGTTGTTCCAGAACGATGTCGTTGCCCCCGGAATGAGGATTCGATCTCCGGCGAAGATGGTCGAACTCGACGTTAGATCGTTTGCCTCCATCAGGGCTTCTAACGGAACGGCATACGATCGAGCGATGTCCGACAGGGTTTGTCCCAGTTGGATGATGTGGACGATACCCTGGTCCGAGGCGTAAAGAACCTGATTCGGCTGAAGCTGTTCGCCCCCGAACAATCGATTGCTGGCCAACAAGTTGGAAACCGACACACCCAGTACTGTGGCAATGTCGGCGATCGACTCTCCATCATCCACGGTATGAACCAAGAATCGCTCCGAACGGATCGGGCCGACTCCGTCATCGACCGTAGCATCGTCAATCGAACTGTCGTCCCCTATAGCGTCAGTCGTGCCGTCATCGATCGGGCCGGAAATCGTTCCATCGTCGATCACGACGAGCGCGTCGTCTCGGGGCGTACGCCCAGAGCGAATGAGAATGGGAACGAGAATGATGGCAAGGAGAACCAGGGCCACCATGGCCACGCGATCCTTGCGGATTGGCTTCTTGCTCGGATACCGATAGCGTGAAGTCTTAGTCACCTTTCATCAACTCAAGGAACTGTTCGTTGTCCTTTGTCGCCTCCATCTTTCCCTTGACGAATTCCATCGCCGCCAGCGGATCGTTTAGATTCCCCATCATCTTACGCAGGATCCACACGCTGTTCAATTCTTTCTCGTCCAGCAACAGTTCTTCTTTGCGTGTGGCCGACTGTTCGATGTCGATGGCCGGGAAGATTCGCTTGTTGGAGAGATTTCGATCCAAGAGCAGCTGCATGTTTCCGGTACCTTTGAACTCCTCGAACACAACTTGGTCCAGCTTGCTGCCCGTATCCACCAGCGCGGTGGCAATGATGGTGAGGCTACCGCCGTTTTCCATGTTTCGCGCCGCCCCAAAGAATTCTTTCGGCTTGTACAGTGCCGACGGATCCATACCACCCGAAAGCAACTTCCCCGATGCGGGAATGGACAGGTTGTAGGCACGCGCCAGCCTGGTAATGGAATCCATCAGAATGACAACATCGTGTCCCAATTCAACCAAGCGCTTGGCTCGATCGGTTACCAACTCGGCGATGCGTGTGTGGTGCCTGGGTTCCATGTCGAAGGTGGCGGCCACCACTTCTCCCGACTGAATCGAGCGAGTGAAATCGGTCACTTCTTCCGGCCGTTCATCCACCAACAGCACGAACAACTTGATGTCGGGATGGTTGGCGTTGATGCCGTTGGCGATGTCCTTGAGCAACGTCGTTTTGCCCGCCATTGGAGGCGAAACGATTAACCCTCGTTGCCCTTTCCCGATGGGGCAGAACAGATCGATGATGCGGGTCGAAATCTCATCGGGATCGTGCTCCAATCGCAGATGCTCGTCAGGATGCAGCGGCGTCAGATCTCTGAATCGAGGGCGGCGGCGCGAGTTGTCCGGATCGCCGCCATTTACGGTGTCCGCCTTAAGGAGCGCGAAATACCGCTCGTCGTTCTTCGGAGCCCGAATGCCGCCGGTGACCAGGTCTCCGGCGCGCAACGCCAGACGCTTGATCTGCGACGGCGAGATATAGACGTCCGTTCGGCTGGGCAAACTCGTCTTGCCACGCAAGAAACCGTATCCATCCGGATGCAACTCCAACACGCCGTCCGAGAAGCGCAATTCCCCCGCCTTGGCGACATGCGACATGATGCCGCGCAGCACATCGTCCCTTCCGGAATGTTTGTTGTTGTTCAGTCCGAGCTCTTCGGAGAGCGCGAACAGCTCTTCGATCGTTCTACCCTGTAACTCTCGTACTTCCATACATCATCACCTCGAAACTAAATCCCTCTGCTGATTATCAAAATGGTTGCCATCAGATAAGCCACTCCAAGGAAGACAGAGTCGATGCCGACTCCAAACACCTTTCGTCGCGACCTGACACCGATGGCGATCATTGCGATTACGGCTAACAACACACCACAAATGGCTACGATGAGTTGATCGCTTTCTCCTCCTCGCAATCCTGCGAGAATTGAACCGGATCGAAACGCTGCATCGGCGAAGAAGATCGTCAGAATATTGAACATGTTCGAGCCAAACAGATTTCCGACGATCATGTCGTAGGCACCGATTCTCAACGCGCCGATCGACGTCGCCAGTTCCGGGAGAGACGTTACGACGGCCACCACAATTGCTCCCATGAAGGAAGCTGACAATCCCGTGGCCAGCGATATCTCCTTGGTCGATCGGATCAAGAAGATCCCCGCCGCAACGACGACAATTGCACAAATGGCGAACCCGAGAATTGCCTTTTGCAGCGACATCGGCACGTCGGCTTCCTCTTCAAGTTCCACCTGCCTCTTTTCGGCATGAAAGAGGATGAATACGCCGGCGATGTACCCAAACAGGATGAGCCAGCTGAACGGGCTGATGCCCAGCCATGTCAATGGAGAGCCGATCACCATGCCTAAGGCCGCCAGCAGCGTCAACAGGATGGCGACGCTTCCGCTGAGCACGTGGTAAGTACGGACTTTCAGCAGAAAGGGACCACGACCCAACAATAAGACATCGAGCACGACAATGATCGCGACGTTGAACAGATTGCTGCCGAAAGCATTTCCTAATGCGATATTGGGCACATCGATCATGGCACCGGTGACCGTCGTCGTCATCTCTGGAATCGATGTCAAGGTGGCCAGGAACAACAGACCGATCCACCCCTGGCCGATCCCCGTCCGCTTGCCAATGGCCTCTCCATACGGGGCCAGTCGGATTCCCGCCAGAATGATGGCGGTGGCGGAAAGCACGAAAACAAACCAGGGCAAGATCATTGAACTCCTGTTGGTTCGATTGCTGAGATCTCCATATTCGCCTTCGGAAACGGCCGTTCGATATGCAATTGCTGGATACTGCCTTCACTGCTTGGCGTCGAAACGCTTCCGGCTAGATCCGAAGCTTCTTGAACAACCACTTGATCATGTGGCCGTACATCTTGAAGCGGTCGATCATCCCACGTTTGAAACCGCGTTTCTCTTCCTTGAGAATGTGGGTCACTCCCTCCAGCTTGACGTATTCCCTTACCCAGTCTTCTTTGGCCGCCAACCGGGAGAGTGCGATTTCGATGCCGAAATCCACTTCCTCCACTTCTTCCATACATTGCTTGACGCGCTCCCATTGTTTTCGACCTAGCACCCGCTGTCCTGAGGCATACGGATTGATCTTCTGGGCGATATCCGTGTACTTACGACCGTTGGCAAACACTCCGACGGCCATATCCAGCTTCATCTCCTGATAGCAACGAATCAGTTTGTCTACATGTGCGGTCGTCAATCCGACAAGATCGGCGTCCAGGAACAGAAACGTATCGTTCTTGGCTAGGGACACGCCATGATCGAGTGCAGCCGATTTACCGCAATTCTTCGGCAATTCGACCACTCGAACAGGAAACATTCTGGCTTCATCAGCCGTTCCGTCATCCGAACCATCGTCCACGACGATGACGTCATCGACCAATTCACTGGCAACGACGGGACGAAGGACAGAGCTAATTCGCCCAGCCTCATTGTATGCGGGTACCACCACGGAAATGCCCATATGATCAACTGGAAACGGTTGAACGATTTTGTTGTTCCCCGATCTTTGCACGTATTTTAGCCATTGAGGCCAGACAAGTCAATTCTGGACTGACACGACACGATTCCATCAGGATTCATCAATCGTCTGTATGGTCAAACCAGCGAATCGCTTCAGACAGGAGTGCGTCGGAATCCGTCATTGTTTCAATCTTCACCGGTAACGATGCAGCAAGCAGTCTTCCATAGCCTCGAGTTACGATTCGCTGATCCGTCAGAAAGACCAATCCACGGTCCCCGGTCGTCCGGATGAGGCGGCCCACTCCCTGACGAAGCTTCAACCCGGCCAGTGGGAGCGACAAGTCCATGAAAGGATCTCGTCCCTCGCGCATGATGCGATCACCCATTGCCGCCAGCACAGGATCGGTTGGAACCGGGAACGGTAGACGTGTTATGACTAGAACTTCGAGTTCCTCGCCTGGAAAATCGACCCCTTCCCAGAAACTTTCAGTGCCTAGCAACCATAGGGGTGACTCCGTGCTTCGGAAGCGATCGATCAACGCCGTACGCGAGAGCTCTCCCTGAACAAGCGTCCTGACTTCCGGTGGAAGGTTCTCCTTTACGGCTTGCATCATGACGTAGGACGTGAACAAGGCCAGTCCTTTCTTCCCGATTCTCTCGGACAGTGCTGCAATCAGCGCGGCCAGCGATTCGGCATAGGGGACCAACTCGCCGTGAGCAGGAGGGATATAGCGAGGCACGACGATGCGCATGCGATCTTCGTAAGCAAACGGACTCTCCGCCACCATGGTATGGATAGGGAACGCCTCGTCGGTTAATCCCACCGACCTGCACAAGTAGTCGAAGGTACCGGCCAACGACAGCGTCGCCGACGTCAGCACCAGCGCCTTCAACTTGGGATAGAGCAACTGCTCCAAGAACGGAGCCACGTCCAATGGGGTGGCATGGAAGACCGATGCATACGCGCCACGTTCGTGCCAATGCACGGTGTTCTCTGAAGGCGGTTTCGACATCGTGGCCACGACGTCCTTGAGTCCTTGAACAATCCGTATGTAGCCTTCAAGTTCCTTCAATGGCTCTTCGTCCTCGATGTGATCGGACAACGAATCGAGCGCGGCTTCCAACTGCGTCAACAGGATGGGCGTTTCACCGATTTCTTCGGAGAGCTCGGTGAGTGTCGTGAACACCGATCGCCGCTCGTCAGGAAGATGCTGAGCAAACTGTCGAAACACCGTGCTCACCTGTATGCGAAGTTTACTGAGCAGATCTTCAATTCGATGGGCGAGCTCGTTCCCACCCACGAACGGGGTACGCTGCAGCCAACCCCGGCGTCTTCGGGCAGCCGGAGCCAGATCGTCGGCCAACCGAAGAAACGATCGTTCCGTTAATCGTTGTGTGAAGGCCATCCGAGCAACCGACTCCAGCGCGTGCGCTTCATCCACCACCAGGTGCGTATATTTGCCCAAGACGACACCATCGACAGCCAGATCGGCCAGCAAGAGGGAATGATTGACCACCACCAAATCTGCACGCCGCGCACGGCGACGGGCAAGCACCGAGAAGCAGTCTTCAATGAACGGGCAGAACACGCCCGTGCAATGATGAGGCAAATCGCACAGCCTTGACCAGAACGATCGCGCTTCCGGATCCGACTGGAAAGCACTATTTTCTTCGATGTCCCCGGTCTTTGTTTCCGCCATCCATCGAACCAACGGCGCCAGCAAAGGAAGCAGGAAGTCTTGCTCCAAGCTTTCCGTCAGTTCGCCAATGAGTGACTGCCAACGACGGAAACAGAGGTAGTTCTCGCGACCCTTGAGCAAGGCCACCTCCAAGCCGGGCGCCAGGCTCTGGATCAAGAACGGGAGATCCTTGCCATACAACTGCTCCTGCAACTGTCGTGTCCGCGTCGACACGACCACGCGATCGGAGGGATGCTGCCGGAGATGGAGAATAGCCGGGATCAAGTAGGCAAACGTCTTACCCGTCCCGGGACCGGCTTCAATCAAAGCCGCATGGCCGTCACGGAAGGCGCCTTCTACCGCTCGGGCCATGGCGAGCTGGCCGCTTCGACATTCGAAGGATTCGAACGATGGGGCAATGAGGCCGTCCGGAGCAAAAGCATCCTCAATCGAGAGTTCGACGGGCGGCGAAGCGTCCATTGCCTCGACTGTGGGTACGCCCACAGGCTCTGATTCCGGCGATCTCGGAAAGACAAGAACCCGGGTCAATACATCGGAAATCGGAGACGGCAGCAGCTGGACAAGCAGAGCAACCCATTTCCGATCCAGAGAAAACGCCTCATCCAGCAGTGCCTGAAGCAGCCGCACAAGGGTTTTCGTCTCCGATGCACCTTTCGGAAGCTCATAGTGGTCGCGGATCGCCTCGAACCGGTGCTCCGAATGCGTCGGCAGCAGCGTCCGTGCCAGCACGCGTAGATCGAGGATCCCCTCATGCGACTTGCCCGGATCGTCCTCGGAATAGGTGATACGAAGCAAGCCTTGATGTGCAGATGTCTTGGGAACCGGTTTGTCATTCTCAAGATCGTAGAGAACGCACGTGTTAGAGCCGTCAATCCACGCCTGAGAGAGTCCAAGGTCCTTCCAGGGGAAATCCATCGGCACTAGAGAAAGTGCCTTAGCAGGTCAATCCTTCGCACGCGTCCCACCAATCGCCCGTCCTTATCGACGACGGGAACATTCTTTATGTTCTTCCGAATGATGAGGTCGGCCGCCTGAAGATCGTCGTCGTCTTCGGTCACCGACATCACGGTGGTTCGAATGAATCTCTCGATCGGTTCATCGGCAATCTGCGCCAGCTTCTTGGCCAGCTGATTCATGTCGGGAATAAACGATGTCGAGTGCAGCATTTCGAAGTACCCGGGCAACGCGGCACGAATAAGATCCTTCTCGGAAATGAAGCCGGTCAACAGGCCGTCCTCATCCACCACCGGCACGTTCGGCATCTCCGCATTGTTGAGGATAAAGATCAGCTCGCGAACGGGAATGTTTTTCTCCACCGCGGTCAGGTCTTTGGTCATGATCTCGCGAACCTTCACGATTCCCTCCTTACAGTTTCACCAACGTGACGTCCCTCATCTCTTCCTCAATGACGGCCAAGCTCCGGCAAATCTTCTCTTCGGATTCCGCGCTGGCAAGACCCGCGGCCAATCCAAATTTCAAGGCCTCGCTCACCGGTTCACCTTGGACAAGCTTGTACAGAATGCCTCCCAGGAAAGCGTCGTCCGCGCCTACCAAGTTCCGGAACTTCGACGTCGGAGTCGACGACTTGATTTCCCAAACATCGTCTCGCGTGATGGCGATATCGCCGGTGACATCATGCGAGATGATGACAATCTCCGCGCCGCAAGCGATCACGTGTTTGCCTGCCTCCACGATGGCGTCCACCGACGTCAGCTCTTTGCCCTCCAGCGTCATGTGTTCGCGCGTATCGGGCTTGACGATGTACGGACAAGCCTTGAGAGCGCGAGTGAGAGCTTCGCCACCCGTGCTGAGGATGACCTTGGCACCCGCATCCTTGGCCATTTGAGCCAACTCCCCATAGATGCCGGGATCAACACCTGGAGGCAGACTGCCACCGAGCACCACCCAAGTGGCGCGATTGAGCATACGCCGGTATCGCCGCATCAAGCGATCCATCTCTTCCGGAAGAATGGTCTGCCCGGACTCGTTGATCAAATTGGGGCTGTGTTCGCGCCCCTGTTGGAGAAGCGTCACGTTGACGCGCGTTTCACCGTGCGTCCACACGAAATTGGTGGTCACGCCTTCATCGCGCAGATCGCGTACCACCACGTGACCGGTATACCCTCCGACAAATCCCATGGCGACGCTTTCCATGCCAAGACGAGAGAGAAAGACAGAAGTGTTGACGCCCTTCCCGCCGGCGGATGTCGTGCTACGGGTGGCGCGAGTCAGGAATTCTTCTTGCGTGACATCGCAAACCTTGAGGGCTTCCACCCAGTACATCTTGTCAACGGCTGGGTTCAGGGTCATGGTTACGATCATTTCATCCCTCCATGTTTCTCTCTTACAAGTATACCCCCCGAGAGCGACGATGCGGAAGTGCCTTCAACGCGAATGGTTACGAGCTCTCCCACATCTGTGTCGCCTTGACACATCACGGTTCGATGATCGTCCGCACGCCCGTACAACTCTCCATTCTTGGCTACACCTTCGGTAAGCACCTCAATCTCACACCCGATGAAGTGACGATTCTCTTCCAAAGCAATCGTTCGCTGTCGGGAAAGCACACGCTCCAATCGTGCTTCCTTCACGGAAGCAGGCACGTTGTCGGGTAGGTCGGCTCCACGAGTCATCGGACGCGGCGAGTACTTGGCGGCGAAGACCGATCCGAATCGGACACGTTCAATCAAATCCATCGTGCGCTCGAAGTCATCGTCCGTTTCTCCCGGAAATCCGACGATTAAGTCGGTGGTAATGTTGAGATCGGGCATGAGATCGCGTCCCATCTTGGTGATCGCTATGTAGTGATCTCGATCGTACCTTCGGTTCATGGCACGCAATACGCTGTCTGATCCCGACTGGCAAGCCAGATGCAGATGATGGCAGACGTTGGGTTCTTGCACCATCACGCGGAGAACGGTCTCGGACATGTCTTTGGGATGCGACGTGGTGAACCGAACACGCGAGATTCCGGTCCGGGATACCGCCGTTAACAAGCCGGCGAAGTCGCCATTGTCCGTCCGATCCGTACCGTACGAGTTGACGTTTTGCCCGAGAAGCAATACTTCTCGATACCCATCGCCACATAAGCGTTCGACTTCCTTCAAGATGAGATCTCTTGGACGGCTACGCATCGGACCGCGCGCATAGGGAACGATGCAGTACGTGCAGAAATTAGAGCAACCTTCGGTGATGGTCACCATGCCCGAAACTTGACTCTTGCGTCGTGCCGTCGATTCCGTATCAAACACCGGCTCCGAGAGTTCAGTGACGCGCTGCTTACGCGCCCGTTCAATCAAGCCGGGCAGGGCCTTATGTCCACTGGAGCCGAACACGAAATCGATGGAAGCGACTCGTTTGAGCAGGGCTTCGCCATGGATCTGCCCCAAGCATCCGCCTACACCGAGCAGTACCGGGCGTTTTCGCTTCTCCTCAACGACGGCTCCGACACGGCCGAATACCTTTTCCTCGGCCTTTTGCCGCACCATGCATCCGTTGAAGATCACAACATCTGCTCGATCCAGATTCTCCTCAATCGTATAGCCGGCCGATGCAAGCACACCGGCAATACCCTCCGATTGATGGAGGTTCATCTGACAGCCCCAAGTTTCGATATAGACGCGCGTTTCCATGATTCGCGCTGACTATACTTCATTCCAAAACGACGTTCCATCACAGTTAGGGAGGGCAATTGCGCAATGTGACACGTGCCCTGGTTCGACCCGTGGGCAGTTCAGTACACTGGTGTGTTATGAGTCTTCGCCGATGTGATCGCTATTTGTTGCGCCAGATGCTGGGGCCGTTTCTTCTTGCGTTGGCGGGGCTTGCCCTGTTCATCCTTCTCAACTTGATTCTTCGTCTGTCGGAATTGATGGTCGACCGCGGAATCGGGCTAACGCAGTTGCTTCGGTTATTGATCTTATGGATGCCGGAGCTGATCGCTTGGGCTATTCCCATGGCCGCCTTGTTTGCCGTATTTCTCGGCTTGGGACGCTTGGCACACGACCGCGAGATCATGGCCCTTGAGTCGATCGGTGTTTCTCTCAGGAGGATCTTGCTGCCGTTGCTGATCGCCGCAGTCGGACTAAGCTTTCTTACATTCGCTGTCTACAACTGGGCCATGCCTGCGTCCAAGCAAGCGGCGCAACGCACGTATCGAGAGATCCTGTTCACACAGTCGGTGCCCCGCATATCGGCCAATACGTTCTTCACCGGGCCCAACAACCAGTACTTCTATGTTCGTCAATACGACGCGGATGACGGGTCGGTTCATGACGTCTTGATCTACGATGTATCGGGCCGCTTATTTCCGCAAGCGGAATCCCAAATCACGATGGTGACCGCCGATTCAGGAACGTGGACCGGCGATGACTG
>DAOVHV010000176.1 GCA_030671645.1 bacterium
CGGGGCATAGGTTTCCAGGGGGGCGGCCACGTACTTGGCTTTGGTGGCGAGAATTCCGGCTGACTTGGGGCCGGGAAGTTCTGTCTGAATCCGGGTAAATTGGCGTTCGAGCATCGCTCCTCCTCAGGACCTTCTTCCGTGTGCGGGCATCGTTCCGAATCACGACCTCCACGAAGTGGAGGCATGGTACCGAATCACGACCTCCACGAAGTGGAGGCATGGTACCGAATCACAACCTCCACGAAGTGGAGGCATGGTACCGAATCACAGTTCGGGGTTTCAATGAGAAGGGACGACGATCGATTAATCGACGACGTAGATTCGACCGGGAGGGATCAACGTTACCTTGAAATTCAGGCCTTCGTAATGCCCGCTGGCGGCCGCGATCTTCTTGAGTTGAGCTTTGTAACGGCTGGAAATGTGGACGCAGTAGAGTTCCTTCTTGACGCGTGCGTCGCGGGCGCACGCGACGGCCTCAGCCAAAGTGGCGTGCTTATATTCCTTGCGATCGTCCTCGTCTAGAAACGTTGTGTCGTGGCACAGTACCTCAGTGTCCGCCACATATGCCGGTTTGATGCCCACTGAATCACCGCCATAGGAGAACAGCTTCTGATGATAGTCTTCAGAGATCGCCTTACGACCTTCTGACTTGACCTTGGCTACGATGTCTTCTTGGGAGAGTCCGGCCAATTCCGCCTTCAAGCGGTGGCGAATTTCCACCACGTTGTACCCGAGCGACACTTCGTTGTGGACATGCACGGTGGGGAAGGTCTCCACATAGCGCGGCATTTGTCCGGAAAGAAGCTCGATGCGATCTCCGGGTTCGACGGGCACCCATTCCAATTCGTAATCCAATCGGCGGTTGGTGCGCGAGATGAATTTCATCATCTCCGAAATGAGGTAGTTGTCCTTGGGGTAGTAGATCGATAATCGTTTCTCTTTGTCCCCCATGGCGTTGTTGCGGATGTTGACGAGACCGATGAGACCGCTAATGTGATCGGCGTGCCCATGCGACAAGAAGATGCGGCGAATGGCGAACGCCTTGTTCCCGAGAATCGAACTGGCGCCTTCGCCTGCGTCGAACAAGATACGGTCGGCGCTGTAATAGATCCAGGTCGAATACAGCGCCTTGGAGTACATCAACAATCGCATAAGTCGGTCCTCGTTTCCGGTACAATCGCCATTGCTGCTTCCAGAATGGCGTGCGAATGCGGTCATTATACTCGGTGAGCGGGCGGTGGAAAACTAGATAGGAACGGGAATGTAATGTATATCATTGTTGAGCGGCGGTTTCTTCCCTAGAATTCCACAGGGAATGGAGGCAGTGAATGATCGATCTTCGTCTGATTCGAGAGCAACGTGAGAGAATCGAAGCGCGTTTAAGAATGCGCGATCCATCGCTGGATCTCTCGGAGATAGTCAGCCTTGACGAGCAAAGGCGCGAACAGATTGCCGAAGTCGAGCGGCTCAAGGCCGAACTCAATCAGGGATCGCAAGAAGTCGGTCGACGAAAGCGCGACGGCGAGAACGCGGACGACCTGCTGGCCCGCTTGGCGGAACTGTCGGATCGCGTGTCTGCGTTGGATGACAAGCTGCGCGACACGCAGTCACAGATCGATGGATTGCTGGCACTCCTTCCCAACGTGCCGCACGAATCCGTGCCCACAGGGAGCAAGGACGAATACGTCGTACTGAAGACGGTCGGGGAGAAACCGGATCCTGCGTTTCCGATCCATCATCACCTGGAACTGGCTGAGGCCAAGGGTATTCTCGATTTCAAACGTGCGGCCATGATTGCCGGCGCCAAGTTCCCGATGTACGTTGGCGCGGCTGCCAGGCTGGAAATGGCCTTGATTCAGTTCATGTTCTTCCGCCACGCCGATCGGGGGTACGTGCCCGTGTTGCCGCCGTTCATGGCCAATTCGAGAAGCTTCTACGTGTCGTCACAACTGCCGAAATTCGAGGACGATATCTATCGATGCGAGCGCGACGATCTGTATCTCAGCCCGACAGCGGAAAGCTTGCTTGTCAACCTGCACCGGGATGAGATCCTGGAGGCGGATGAGTTGCCGAAGCAGTACGTGGCCTATACACCATGTTTTCGCCGGGAAGCCGGAAGCTACGGCGAGGAAGAGCGCGGACTGATTCGCGTTCATCAATTCAACAAGGTGGAGATGTTCAAGTTCACCACGCCCGAATCTTCCTATGACGAGTTGGCGAACCTGATCACCGATGCGGAAGGTGTTCTTCAAGCACTGCGCATGCATTATCGAGTGGTGCTGCTCACCACCGAAGACATGTCGCAGCAGGCGTCCAAGACAGTGGATTTGGAAGTCTATCTTCCGGGGCAGGGTCGCTATTACGAAGTGTCTTCCTGTAGCAATTGCGAGGCATTCCAAGCCCGTCGTGGCAACATCCGCTACCGCCCCGCACCGAAAGAGAAGCCGCAATTTGTTCATACGTTGAACGGATCCGGGTTGGCGACCTCGCGTCTAATGGCAGCCATTTTGGAGAACAATCAACAAGAAGACGGATCCGTACGAATCCCGGAGGTGCTGCAGTCCATGGTGGGAGCCGAAACCCTATGACCGAACCGATCGTTGTCGTGCAAGGACTCTCCAAAACGTTCCGTTCGCGCCGAGGCCCCGTCCACGCGGCCTCAGATGTGTCGTTCGAGTGCCACGCTGGTGAAATCTTCGGTCTGCTCGGCCCCAACGGAGCCGGCAAGACGACGATGCTACGCATGCTGGCCACCATCCTCACACCAACGGCCGGTCATGCCACAGTGGCAGGATTCGATGTGGGAACGCAGCCGGGTGCGGTTCGGGAGAAGATCGGCTTCTTGGCCACGGAAACGGGACTTTACGATCGGTTTTCGGCCCGGGAAACACTACGGTTCTTCGGCCGAATCAACCAACTGAGTGACGCGGAAATCCGGACACGATCCGAAGAAATCTTCAATATGTTAAACATGACCGAGTTGGTCGATCGCCGTGTGGGCACA
>DAOVHV010000057.1 GCA_030671645.1 bacterium
CTCCCCGAGGCCATTGTTGCTTGTACATTGAACAACGCTCTGGCCATGGAATTGTCGCACGAAGCCGGTAGTCTTGAGAATGGGAAACGCGCCGATTTGGTCTTGCTTGATTTGGCCGACTATCGCGAAATCGAATCGACGCTTGGCTATCCCCCCTTATCGATGGTTATGGTCAACGGGGAAGTTGTTCATTCAGTATGAAGACTCGTGTCTTGGCCTACGCCAAATTGAACCTGTGCCTGGAAGTCCACGGCTTGCGAAGCGACGGTTTCCACGAAATCCGCGCGCTTGTGCAAACCATTGATTTGGCAGATCGCATCGAGATTGCTCCGGGAAGGGATGTTCAGGTTTCATGCGGCACAAAGCTGAACGGTCCGAACATCGCTGAGCAAGCAGTACGCGCGTTGTTGAGGCGGAAGAGGACTCGAGCCGGAGTGACTATCAGAATCGAGAAAGACATTCCACTGGGAGCCGGTCTCGGCGGCGGATCTTCTGACGCGGCAGCAGTTCTAGCGGTTGTCAATCGGCTTATTCCGCCGGTGATTCCGCATTCCGATTTGTTGGAGATCGCTGGAACCATTGGTGCGGACGTTCCCCTGTTCTTGCCCGGCGGTTGTGTGCGTGTCTCCGGCAGAGGTACTCCCGAAGAATTTCTACCGCCACGTTCCGAAGCATATGTTGTCCTCGTTCCGCCCGTTCACTGTTCCACCAGTGAGGTCTATCGCACGTGGCGTGCAGCGCCGCTGGCAACGGATCGTTGCCGAAAGGACGGTCCGGAGCTTGGGCGCAATGACCTTTTCTCGGCCGCGGTGAGGTTGGTTCCGGAACTACAGGGTTTTCGAAATGCGGTGGCGGATCTGGGCGGTCTATTCTCGGGGATGACGGGCAGCGGGTCAGGGTTTTATGCCACGTTTGCTGACGGAGTTCAAGCTGAGCAGGCGTGCGCCAATCTGAGGAGACAGGAGCCCGGCTGCCGTGTATATTGTTGCCAACCTACCGACGTCGGGTTCGCAGAAGAAGGGGATGAGGCATGAAGATTGCGATTGACGGCCCGGCTGCTTCGGGAAAGACGTCCTTGGGACAGGCACTGGCACGGCAATTCAACCTGCGCTTTGTGGAAACGGGAAAGATGTATCGCGCTGTCGCCTTGGCCTTCGATCGCGGAATCAAACTCTCAGATATCGACATCCAGGTAACAAGAAATGGGCGTTTCTTGTTGAACGGACAGGACACGACCTCCGAGCTTCATACCCAAGAGATGGATCAGAAATCTTCCCAGGTGGCCACGCTGCCCGACGTTCGAGCGCGCATGGTCGAGTTACAGCGAAAGATTGCCGATCGACATGACGTTGTCATGGAAGGACGGGATATCGGCACGGTCGTGTTGCCTGACGCCGATGTTAAGATCTTTCTTAGTGCGACTGCGCACGAGAGGGCCCGTCGCAGAATCGAGCAACGTCGTTGTGGAGATCTCGAACAAGTGGAGCAGGAACTGATGGTGCGAGACAAGCGTGACTCCGAACGTGCCGTCGCCCCCTTGAAACCCGCCACGGACGCGACTATAATTGAAACGGACCAAAAGCCTCTTAAAGAGGTCATTTCCGAGGCATCTAACTTAGTAAGGGATCGGTTGGACGACGTTGTTTGGGCGGCTGAGAACCGGGATTGAGAATGGGCTGTATGCTGTCATCGCGATACTGTTTTTTGTGGCACTCATGGTGTTTTTTCGCATCCGGATACGGGGCAGGCAAAACATCGACAAGAATGCCGAGTACATTGCAGTCGCGCGGCATCGTAGCTATTGGGATATCCCCGTACTTGTTGTAACTCTTGGGGTATCCAACCGCGTTCACTTCATCGCGCGCAAAGGGCTGATGCATGGAAACCCGTTGCTTCTGCCTCTCATTCGAATATTCTCGACGATCATCGATCGAGATAATTTCGGCAAAAGCGATTTTCGGAGAATGTTGGCAGCCATGAAGCGAGAACGACTCATTGGATTATTCCCGGAAGGCACGATGAAGGATCGGGTTGATGCGAAGGCGGGAGTTATCCACTTTGCCAAGTTGTCAGGCAAGCGGATTCTACCTATCAATATTTCCTGCGCGGGTCCGTATCCTCCGAAGTATCCCCTCCAATTTTCCCGCCTCACAGTGTCGATCGGGAAATCGTTCACTGTTTCCGAGTTGCACGACGACGAAATCGATGCGAATTCCCGGGCTGAGCAGTACCAGCAAATGAGTGAGCAATTGATGCTCCGAGTTGATAACGCATAAGGAATGGAGGAGGATAAGGTTTGCTATATATTCGAGAATGCTTCCTCAGAGATCTATCTCTGAGGAAGCGCGATGGTAGGTGCCAGTAGAGTATGGAACAGCGAATTAAGATGGAAGACGCTTTCTCCGAAAGCGACGTCAAAATGTACAGTCGTGGAGACGTAATCTCCGGAACTGTCGTTCAAGTCAATGAGAGCGAGATTCTTGTCGATATCGGCTACAAATCGGAGGGGATCCTTCCGGTGGCCGAGCTTTCTCCCTTTCGTACGGACGGAAAGGTCGAAGAAGGCGAAGAGATCGAGGTTCTCGTCACTTACATTGATGAGGAAAAGGGAACGGTTTTCGCCTCTGAGAAGCAAGCCGAATACGAGAAGCGAATCGATACGTTGGAAGAGGCGTACCGCAACGGAGAAGTGATCGAAGGCGAGATCACCGGTGAAGTGAAGAGTGCCGGCTATCACGTCAACCTCGATGGCATCCGTGCTTTCCTCCCAGGTTCCCACCTTGGAGACGATCTGCCGAGCTCCATTGACGAACTCCGTGACAAACGGATCCAGTTCAAGATCCTCGAGCTCTCGCGGCGAGATAAGAACCTGGTCGTTTCACACAAGGCCTACATCAAAGAGCAACAAAAAGAAAAGCGGATGGCTCTGTTCCAATCCTTGGAGAAGGACCAGGAGATTGAGGGAATAATCCGCAGTGTGGTCGATTTCGGACTATTCGTTGACATCGGAGGCTTTGAAGGACTGGTTCATCGATCCGAGATAGCATGGAAAGACCTTCCCGTCCCGCCGCCGGAGTACAAGGTCGGCGATAACGTGAACGTCAAGGTGATCGATTTTGATACCGAGAAGGGAAAAGTCTCCCTCTCGATCAAGCGACTTCGCGCGAATCCTTGGGAAGGAATCACTGACCGTTTCACGCCAGGGACTCAGGTCACTGGAAGTATCGTCAGTGTGACCGACTTCGGTGCGTTCGTCGAATTGGAGCAGGACATCGAGGGATTGGTGCACGTTTCCGAACTATCGTGGGGACACCCCGAGAATCCCAAAGACATCGTCTCCGAAGGAGATGAAGTTACGGTGGCCGTGCTGAGTGTTGATGAGGCGGCCCATCGAATTAGCTTGTCCCTGCGTCGGACGCAGAGCGATCCGTGGGAGGAAGTCGAGTCGAAGTATCCTCGAGGTCAAGTCGTCGCAGGTATCGTCACCAAGCTCACCGATTTCGGTGCCTTCGTCAAACTTGAAGACGGGATCGAGGGGCTGGTCCATGTTTCGGAGATCGACTGGGGGCATGTGAATCATCCTCGCGATATGCTGTCCGAAGGTGATGCAGTTGAGGTGAAGGTTCTCAGCGCGGATCCGTCAGAACGAAGAATCTCTCTTAGTCTCCGCGAACTGAAAGACAACCCATGGCAGAAATTCGTGGAACGCTTCGCAATCGACGAAGTCGTTGACGGCGTGATCACCGAAATCAAGGATTTTGGTGCCTTCATGAAGATCACCGACGAAGTGGACGGGTTAATTCACGTCTCTGAGATCAGCGAAGAGCGAATCGCAACGCCGGCCGACGTACTAACCGTCGGAGACAAGATCCAAGCACGGATCATCGGGATTAATGAGGACAAGCGGCAAGTTCGCTTGACCATGCGCAACCTGTTCGGGCCACCGGAGATTCCGGCGGCCGCATTCGAAGAGCGCGATCGTGAGCGCGCAAATTCCGGACGTAGTAGTGGTGGCAAAGGCCGACGCAAAGATCGTGGTGGCCGCAAGGAGCGCGTAGATCGCAGATTCATCGATGATGCCGGTCACGAGTCTCTCAGCATGCGAGACCTGCTTAACGAAGCGAGCGGCGACGAAGACGAATAATCAAGAAGGAAACATGGCAAGGAGGGTACACAGATGAACAAGGGCGAATTCATCGATCGGCTGGCAGACAAGACCAGCATGACGAAGAAGGAGGCGCGCCAACTTCTGGATTCGGTGCTCAATTTGATTCAGGAGACCTTGGTACAGGGTGACGAGGTCAAATTAGTCGGATTCGGGAAATTTGCGGTCCGCGCGCGCAAAGCGAGCAGCCGCATCAATCCTCAGACCAAGCTCCCGATCGAAGTTGCAGCGAAAGTCGTACCGCTCTTTCGACCTGGCAAAGAGTTGAAGCGTCAAGTTGAAAAGAAGCTCAAAGTCACGTCGAAAGGCGTTTCCAAGGTTTGACTCGCTCTGTTCCATCTCTAAGAAGGAAGACTGGCCTCAAGTTTGGAGGCCGGTCGCTTCTTCGGAGAAGGAATCTAGGAAAGTCGAACTCTCTCAGCAACGATGATCGACGCAAGTTCTCGAACAGCGGTCTCAAGATCATCATTGATGACAAGATAGTCAAAACACGGCAACGCCTTCATTTCCTGCTTCGCTACTCGTAGCCGCCGCTGAATCTTGCTCTTATCTTCAGTGTTGCGATTTCGAAGCCGTGCTTCGAGCTCCTTCATCGAAGATGGTGCAAGAAAAACATAAATAACCTTTGTTCCTCCCAGATCAATTTGTTGAAGTGTCTTGGCGCCTTCGACCTCGATGTTGAGAATGACGTCGAATCCTTGTGCGATGGAATCCTTGATCTGCGATCTAGACGTACCGTAGTGATCGTCCAAATAGGTTACGTGCTCCAGAAAGTCGCCCGCTTCAATCCTACGAACGAATTCATCCTCCGAAACAAAGACGTAATCTTCGCCATCGATCTCGGGCGGGCGTTTGGATCGGGAGGTATAAGAAACCGAATAGACCAATTGAGGGAGCTGGGCCATCACCAGATCGATGACGGAGTTCTTACCCGCTCCCGAAGGGCCCGTCACAACGAAGGCCAATCCACTTCCGATTCCCGTTCGCTTCTCGACCAGACTATTCGACATTTTGAAGTTGCTCCTTGAATTGCTCGATAGCAAGTTTCATATCCACCACGATGGAACTGGTCGACGTGTCTCGCGCCTTCGAGCCGAGCGTGTTGACTTCACGAAGCATTTCCTGGCTGAGGAAATCGAGTTCCTTTCCGATCGGAGAATCGTTTCCTAGAACTTGGCTGGCCCGTATTAGGTGCGTTTCCAGACGAACGATTTCTTCCTGCACATCGAACCGATCGGACAGCAAGACGATTTCGGACTCTATCCTCGATGGATCCAACTTGAGTTGCAGAGCATCGACCTTCTCACTTAGCCGGTTCTTGATCTCAGCCAGCACCTCTGGGAGTCGATCCTTTACCCGGTCTAATGAGACTCTAATCTTGGCGATGATTGCATCGAGCTCGGACCCAAGTTCGCTTCCTTCTCTCCCCCGCCCAGCGACCGCTTCTTCGATGGCCGCAGTGAGGGCGCGCTCCAAGACCTGCCAAAGCTCTTCATCCTCGGCATGCAAAGGTTGCAGCCCTCCGGCGCGGCTGAGATCTTCCAGTGTCGGGGATTCCTCGATCTTCAGCAACAGCTGAATGTCCAACAGTTCTCGGTAAATGCTTTGAGCGACCACGCGATCCAGCGGGTTGTCATTGCCTCCGGCGCCGACATGGTTGACACCGATCCATATACTGATCTCGCCACGGGAGAACGCTTCCTTCAGCCGAGCTTCGATACGCGAAAGCAGCTGTGGATGATCGTTGAACGAGCGGATGCGCGTCGACAGGAAACGATGGTTGAGCGAGCGGATACTAACCTCAACCCTCCAATCCTTTCCCTCGGCCGAACCGACTCCAAATCCGGTCATGCTCTTAACCATAATTCTCCTTTGCCAACAACACGGAAGCATATCCTACAACGGAACTTAGATCTCCAGTGACATCTCCGGAGGTGGCATAAGCCACCACTCGGGTTGCAGCCAATCCCGTTTGCTTTGCCACCGCCATCAGCAATTCGATGGCTCCGGCTCCGCAAATGGTCAGTCGCTCGTTGCGACACAACCGATGAAATCCGGGAACGTCCAGCGCGAGAATTCGATCCAACGCCTTTCTATCTATCGAACGAGCCACGTCGTCGGGCTGGTAGTGCGTGAAGTCGGAGCTGGCGATGATGAGAGCCTTTCGGTCTCCGAGAGCCTGCACGAGCGCTGTCGCTGCATCCTGAATCTCATCTAACGATGCAGAGCTGATGCAGATGGGAACGATGGAGGTTTCGGTTCCCCACAGATGTTGGATGAGCGGTAGCTGCACCTCAATCGAATGCTCGCGTGCAAACGGAGCTTCCGCTTGACGGAATCCTGCGGATACCAAGCATGACACCGCCTCTGCGTCAACGGGCGATCGACCGAGCGGTGTCGTCCAGGCCGTATGAGGAGACAGTGAGAGCCAGGGGCCGATCCCCGTGTGGCTGGCTCCCAAGATCACAATTACCTCGGGGTTGCCATGTCTTGCAACTTCCTGAAAACCGGCGGCGGCGACACCACCCGAGTAGACGTAGCCGGCATGAGGAACGATGAGTCCAATTGACGATGCCAGTAACTCTTGCCCTCTCGACGTCTCGTCAACCAAGAAGCCTTCAATCTGGCCACGTAGTTGATCTGCCCGGCTCGGGTA
>DAOVHV010000036.1 GCA_030671645.1 bacterium
CAAGGTTTGTCTGGGACTCAGCTACGCGACGACTCCACGGGGCGCGCAGCACATGGAGGCACTTCATGATCCGGCCGCAGAGTCCGACGGTCTCGGCAAGTACGGTGTGTCCGAAGTGGGCGTCTATGGCCCGTTGGACCGGTTTTCCTGGAATAAGAAGCCGAGGTTCATCAAAGTCTATCAGGATCTCGCATCGTTCTCGAATTCCGCCATTGCCTGCGCATACGTCGGGTTCGACGCGGCAATGAATTTGGGCCTCAACCCCTATCCGATCCTTCGAGAGGCGATTTACGCTGCAACAGGCATGGAGATCGGAGCTCGTGAGATGCTTGAGATCGGAGAGCGCAACTTCAATCTGCTGAAGATCGCTGCAGCCAAGGATGGCTACACGAGACAGGATGACGATCTGCCCGCGCGACTAAAAGAGGCACTCCCGAGAGGTAACAGCGCCAATGCCCCCATACCCGATGACGTCCTTCAATCCCAAATAGACGAATACTATACGCTGCGCGGGTGGGACGATTTCGGGCCGACGGAGGAGACGCTGATTCGTCTCGGAATGCGCGAATTTACCGGATACCGGAATACAAGCTAATCCCATGTACGATCGCAGAAAGGCCGACGATCTTCGCCAGCGGATCGACTCCTTTGATCGAGTCGATCTCGCAATGCTTCCGACACCGCTCGTGGAACTGAAGAATCTGTCGCGTGTGCTTGATGGTCCGCGGATCTTCATGAAGCGCGACGACCTGACTGGGGGTATCACATTCGGGGGAAACAAGACGCGAATGCTTGAGTTCCGGATGGCGCCGGCGATTCAAGCGAATGCCGACATCGTGGTGTCCGGCTTTGGTGTCCAGTCGAATCATGCTCGCCAAGTTGCAGCCGCTGCGCGGAAGCTCGGGATGGACGTCAGTCTCATTCTGCGGCGGACTCCGTACGAGTCGGCCGCGTCGATTCAAGGCAACTTGTTGATCGACTTTTTGTTGGGCGCGCAGGTCCAGATAATCGATGCGACGATTGAGGAGCAGGCCGAGAGAATCGTTGAGGAGGTCGAACGGCAGAAACGCATGGGACGACGTCCGTACGAGACCGGGTACCACGACGAGGATTTAAGCGCCGTCGCGTATGTGGCGTGCGGATTGGAGCTTCACGAGCAGTTCGACGCGATGGGGATTGAGCCAAGTTTGCTGATGGTCGCATCGGAAGGTGCAACGCAGGCTGGACTTCACCTATTCGCCTCACATGTGGAGAGCAGTTGCCGTATCGTGGGAGTCAACATGGTCGACTGGGTCCCGGATATTCGCGTACGCATCTCCGAGATCGCCAATGCGGCAGCGGCTCGTCTCAAGCTCCCGGATCGCGTGATGCCCGAGGATATATCGAATGTCGAATTTACGTACCGCGGTCAAGCCTATGGGATCCCGACCGAGGAGGGTTTGGAGGCGATCCGCCTTGTCGCCGAGACCGAGGGAATACTTCTCGAACCTGTCTACACCGCCAAAGGCATGGCTTGTCTCATTGACGAAATCCGGGATGGGAAGATCCGCCGAGACGAGAGCGTAGTCTTCCTTCACACCGGAGGGCTGCCTGCGCTGTTCTGTTATGCTGACGTATTTCAGTTCCCGAAGTCTGGTTTGGAAGAGTTGGACGATGGAGGAGAGAAGCAGCGATGAACAAGGTCCGCATTACCGTCCTGAAAAAGATGGTGAACCCAGATCTGATTCACGAACTGGCCACCCCGGGTTTCCAAGAGAAGAGCACGGAAGGTTGTGATCGGTTCCAGATCGGGCAGACGTTTGATGTGAAATGGGATGAGATTCCGCAGGGGTTCTGTACATGGGCGTGGGCGGATATCCAGCGCGACGTATCCTCAATGCTGATGGGAGCCGATGCGCACTGGGTTGTTCCGAAGGGCACGATTGTCACCTGCTGTACTGATGGGTTCCGTCCGGTGGTCTTCAAGGTCGAGCGGCTGACTGAATAATCGACAGACGTGACGAGGTTCTTTGACAAGAGAAGTGTGAGCGAAGGAGAGATATAAATGAGCGGTTGTTTTGGAATCTATCTTGATGTTGACCTGTCGAGCGGACGAATCGGCCAGTACACCGTTGACCCGAATTGGACATCGCTCTACCTCGGCGGACGAGGTATTGCCGCCCGAATCCTCATTGATCTCGTGCCCCCAGAGGTCGATCCGTTGGGTGAGCAGAACGTAGTCATATTCGGGACGGGACCGCTGCAGGGAACGGGTGTTGCAGGTGCCGGCCGACACGTTGTTATGACGAAATCTCCGAAAACGGGGAGTCTGGTTGGCTCTTACGCAGGCGGATACTTCGGACACGAATTGGGCCGTTCGGGATACGACGGGATCATCATTCGTGGGCGGTCGGATTCTCCGGTCTATCTTCTCCTGCAGAACGGCATCGCGGAACTACACCCCGCAGATGAGCTGTGGGGGCGGACCACCGGGGAGACTGATGATACGCTTCGTGCACGGCATCCCGGTGTCCGCGTTGCCTGTATCGGACCGGCCGGGGAACGCCTCGTGCAGATGTCCTGCGTGATCCACGATAAGACCCGATCTGCCGGACGTTCGGGAGCTGGATGCGTGCTTGGCTCCAAGAAACTGAAGGCCATTGCGGTTACGGGCTCGAAAGAGAAGCCGCTTGCTGATCCTGAGGGATTCAAGAGAGAACGCACGAGCTTTCTTCAATCCATTGCGAACGATCCTGGTAAGCGTCGACTCGGTGAATTGGGTACTCCCGGGGTGCTTCTCAGTTTGGACGAGATTGGGGCTTTGCCGACGAAATTGTTTCAAGAGGGAACGTTCTCCGAAGCGGAACTCATCAGCGGTGAGCGAATGGCCGAGACGATCCTCGTGGATCGAGAGACGTGCACCGGCTGTCCGATTCGGTGCAAGCGAGTCGTGCGCACAACCTCTCACGACGTAGAGGTCGATCCCGCCTATGGGGGCCCGGAGTATGAGACCCTTGCAGCATTCGGCTCGCTATGCCTCTGTTCCGATTTGGACACGATTGCGTTGGCCAACCAACTCTGTAACGCATACGGATTAGACACCATCTCGTGCGGTGTGGCGATCGCGACGTTAATGGAGGCGTCCGAGCTTGGACTTGGCGAAGTTGAAGTTCCATGGGGATCGTCCGATGCGATTATCGAGTGGATCCATCGGATCGCGCAGCGTTCGGGGATCGGAGACCAAATTGCCGAGGGTGTCGATGCATGGGCAAGAGAGATGGGAATCCCGAGTGTGATGACGATCAAGGGCGTCGAGCTTCCGATGCACGAGCCTCGGGGAAAGGCGGGTCTCGGACTGTCCTACGCGGTTAGTCCTCGCGGCGCGACACACCTGGAGTCCATCCATGATACAATGGCAGAGATAGCTCCGCCGTCGCCCGAGATCGGAATCCACGAGCCGATGGATCGCCTTTCGATAGCGAACAAGGCCAAGCCGATCGATGCCTACACACAAATCTCGTCTTTCAGTAATTCCGCGGTCCTGTGCTTGTTCGTTTGCAGTCGCACGGGATCAGGATACAACTATCCCGCCATTCGTCGCCTCGTCGAACTCGCTACCGGCCGTCCCCTCTCCGTGGAAGAGATGATGCGAATTGGTGAGCGGAACATGGCCCTACTGCGCATCTATTCAGGCATGGTGGGGTACAAACGCGTAGATGACAGACTCCCGAGCCGATTCTACACCCCGTTGCCACATGGGGGATCGGCTGGGAAACCACTCGACGAGGAGGAGTTCCGACAGGAGGTCTCCACCTACTACGAACTGGCAGGATGGGACGATGCGGGACCGACCGACGAGCGCTTGCGCCGCCTGGGGATGGACGACCTGGTGGGACGACTGGTTCGCTAGCGTCGTTCGTCAGCGCACGTACTCTCGGAACGCCTCAGGAAGATCGGACGAGTCAACCTCACAGACGATGACTGCTGGCTGCCCCGCTTGATTTGCACTTCTCGCCCGTTGAAGCGCTGGGGCGACTGAGTCCTGATCTGTGATGCGCTCGGCGTAGCATCCGTAGGAGCGTGCAAGACCCACGAAATCCGGCTGGGGATCGAAGTCCACCGCGATGTAGCGTCCACCAAGAAGTTGTTCTCGGTACTTGATCCAGCCAAGCGAGTCGTTATTGAGAATGATCCATGTGATCGGAGTCTTCATCTGTACGGCTGTTGGGATGTCCTGGTTGTACATCTGGAAGGCTCCATCTCCGGTGACACAGACGACTTGGCGATCAGGCCGTGCCAACTTTGCGCCAACCGCGCCCATAACGCCTGCCCCCATGCATGTTTGCTCTCCAGGGGCTACACTGCCGTCAAGATCGAGCACACGATAGTAGGGGCTGTAGTAGCTCCAAAGATCCTGACTGCCGTTCTCGTGGATGAGAATGGTGTTCTTCCCGAAAACCCGGTTGATCTCGTACACGACACGTTTGGACTTGAGTGACTCGACCGTGAGGCACTCTGCCTCCACCTGCGCCTCATAAGAGTCCTTCTGCTCAGCAATGCGCCTACAACGATCCATTGCAGAGGAAGATGGTCCGAGTTCCTTTACACCATCGAGCAACTGGCGAAGTACGAGTTGCGCATCGCCAAGGAGCGCAATGGTTGGGACCAGATTACGACTAAGCTCCTCGGCACAGATGTCGATCCGAATCAGCTTGGCGTCGCGTGGAAACCACGCCCAGGTTCCCGTCTGAGTCTGTTCGAGACGTGTGCCGGCGGCGAGGATTACGTCGGCCTCTTCCAGTAGACGTCGCCCGAGACGCGTTCTATACAGCCCGACCTGCCCAACGGACAATGGGTCATCCTCAACCAGGCTCCCGCGCCCCGACGGTGTCGTCAGAACCGGGGCACCCAGCACTCGCGCCAGATCGATCAATGATTCGTGGCCGCGGCTGTGTCGAACGCCCCCGCCGGCCACGATGACAGGCGTTTGAGACGCACAAAGGAGGCGAGCGGCTTTGTCGACCCAGGCGGGATCTGCACCGGAACGGACGCGTTGAATCGAGGGGATATACTGTCCGGTGGCAACCGAGGCGCGCCCCGCATTGGGTGGAATCTCCAGGAAGACCGGCCCAGGCTGCCCGTTGGTGGCGACACTGAACGCACGGTGCATGGCCCAGGCGATTGTCTCCGGCGATGCGATTCGGTGCGCCCACTTGGTCACCGGGCGCATCATCGCGAGGTGATCAGATTCTTGGAACGCGCCGCGGCCCTCGATGGCCGTGTCGATTCCTGGACACGGGGCGATGACCGGGGCACAGGTGGCCAGCGACTCGAGCATCGGCGCAACGAGGTGGGCGATCCCTGGTCCCGGAGGCGCGTAGCAGACGGCAGGACGACCGCTGACCAGGGCATACGCCATTGCCATGAATCCTCCGGCAGCCTCGTGGCGAACCAGTACCGGACGAACACGCGGTTCGTCGTACAACGCGTCATACAGGTCGGCTGGATTGCCTGGAATGCCAAAGACATATTCCACACCCTCGGCAACCAATGCCGAGACTACAACGTCCCACCCTGTCCGTTCTCTCATCGTTGCCTCCTATCTTGCGGCGTGGGTACCCACCTACTCCACCCGAAAGACAAATTCGATTTCTACCGGGATGTTGCCGGGAAGGTTGCTGGTGCCGAGAGCAGCCCGTGCGTGACGTCCGCGGTCCCCGAAGATCTCAACCAACAGCTCGGACGCCCCGTTGATTACGCGTGGCTGATCGTGGAAGTCGGAGGCGGAATTGACGAAACCCCTCACGTGCACGACTTCGGCAATCCGATCCAATGAACCGATAAGGTCTTGAACCGCAGCCAGTCCGTTGAGTGCGCAAAGCCTCGCCGACTCGTATCCCTGTTCCAGTGAAACGTCCGCGCCGACTCGACCGACGTATGGGAAACAACCGTCTTTGGCCGGCCCTTGACCCGATACGTAGACTAGTGTGCCAACCTGCTTCGCCGGTACGTATTCGGCGATCGGGCTGACGACCGAAGGAAGAGTGATCTTCAGCTGCGATAGTCTCTTCTCAATACGATGTTGTGTCATGAGATACCTCCTGGGGCAAAATGGACTCGATCGGATCGACATCCGGATCGAAAACGGCGCCGAGCTCCGCGAGGGAGAAATCAGCGGGTACTTCCTTGAATCCTGTTCCCGTGATGATTGCAATCACCGAAGACCCGGCGGAGACAATGCCTCGACGAGTCGCGATTTCCAGGCCTGCAATCGCGGCGGCGGCGGCCGGATCGACATGGAGCCCGCAGATCCGAGCGAGCGACCGAGTTGCTTCTTCGATCTCGGCTTCGCTGACGCTGACCATGGCACCACCCGAACCGATGACGGCTGCAAGTGTGTACGTGCCGTCCTCTGCGTAGCCACGCAATGGATCGGCGATCCCTTTGGCGACGCTGGCCGCATCTCCATCCCACGGTGTGACGGTGGGAACGCCACGCTCGAACGCTCGTACGATGGGGGCGCAGTTGGAGGCTTGGATGCCGAGCAATGCCGGCGCAGTCGGGCAGCGACTCGCGGCGACGATGTCCGCGTATCCCTGTGCCATGGCTCCCAACAGAGGGCCTGCACCGACGGGGATGACAATCCAGTCAACCGCGTCTTCACAAGCCTCCCAGAGCTCATAGGCCACGGTCTTGTACCCGTCGAGGCCGACTGGATTCTCATAGGTCGTCGATACGTTGTACCAACCGGAGAGAGATGCGGCGGTGCGAGCCAGACGATGGCAGTCGCTGTAGTCCCCCCGGACACGTACCACGCGGGTTCCGCAACGAATGGGCTGCACCAGACGATCTGCGGATACGGTCACAGGCACCAAAGCGAGCGAGGGTAATTCGGCGAGCGCCGCATAGGCGGCTTGTGCGTGGAGCGCGTTGCCACTTGATGAGCCGACCAATCCGGCCGACCCATGATGACGTGCATGGGTCGCGGCGGCACTGAGTGCACGGTCTTTGAACGATCCGGTTGGATTGACCAATTCGAGCTTCAGGCGGAGCTGTTCGATTCCGAGTCGGGACGCCATCTGTGGGGCTTCGATCAGGGGTGTCCCGCCTTCTCCGAGACTCATACGGACTGCGCTCGGATCGACCAGCATGCTGGAGGCATAGCGCCACATCGAGTCGTTTGGCGTCCACGCAAGGATTCGGTCCACCGGTGAGGCTGGATGGCATACCTCGAGGATACCGCCGCACTCCTTACATCGCTGTGCGAAGGGATTCCCGGAATGGCAATGACAGTGAGCACAGCGGAATTTCGCGCTCATTCCCGTAAACCTCCTCAGCAAGTGCGAATGGCATGTATCGTATTAGCTGACACGTTGCTGAGCTGCCAGCGCTTCATCCTCTTGCTCCGAGAGCCAACAGCCAAACGCTTGGAGCTTCGAGATCGCAGCATCCATGAGACGCCGGCCCTTCTCAGGTGTGGCTGCGCTTGGCTTGCCGGTCGATCCGCTCCGTGTAAAGTCGATCGTATCGAAGCCGACGGAGACACCGTGAACCCGCCGCCGCCAGGATGTCGCTCCTTCGGATTCCGCCTCGGCGATGCGTTCCCGGCGGACGTGCTCCGGGTCAATGTGCAGTACAGCCGATGTCTCCATGTCTCCGGCATGATCGGGCGATCCAATGCAGACTCGTTCGATGGTCTCCCTTATCGCACTCCACCACTGATAGACGAAAGCGTAGATGCATTCCTCGCGGAGGGACCGGCAGACATCTTCAAGTGCATCGGTATTTCCTCCGTGCCCGTTTACCAGAACGACACGTCGAAGTCCGTGGGACGCGAGCGAGCGAATTGTTTCCAGAACGTACTGCATCAACACCCGCCGGCTAACCCACAACGTGCCCGGGAACTGGCGATGTTCGGCGGACAGCCCAACCGGGATGGCTGGTAGGAGCACAAAGTCTCCGCTCTTCGCGGCTTCTCGCGCGATGTGCTCCGCTGTGAACAGATCCGTGCCGAGTGGAAGGTGTGGCCCATGATTC
>DAOVHV010000002.1 GCA_030671645.1 bacterium
AGTGGACAGGATTACGGAGGCAAGCGTCCGCGGAAACCATCCTTGTTCGTGTCCGAGGCGCTTGACATCGACACCTCCCAATTGACTCCGGAGCGTCGATCGCCGTTGCTTCGCATCACCCGGCTTGGGGATTCTGAGAAGATGGAGCCATCCAACCAGCGGGAGTTGGTGCTGTTCCCACAGGGAGAGGAAATCCTCACGCTCAGCCATGGCAAGATCAATGACTTCCTGACTTGCCCCAAGAAATACAAGTACATTCATCTACTGCGAGTGCCTATTCGCCGGCATCACGCCATGATCTACGGCAATGCCATCCATCAAGCCATCCGTATCTTCCAGCTCAATCGGATTGCGGAGCGTGAAACCCCGATCAGTGAATTGCACGATGTGTTCCGGAAAGCATGGCAAGCAGAGGGCTTCCTTACGAGAGAGCATGAGGAGCTGCGCCTCCAGCAGGGACTCAAGGCGTTGACAGCGTTTCATGCCGCAGAAACGGCCTCAGAGTCGATTCCCGCGTATGTGGAGAAGCGGTTCTCGATCACGATGGATGATGTCCGGCTGGTAGGCATCTTCGATCGCATCGACATCGTGGACGGAGAGGGCACCATCATCGACTACAAGACTTCGGACGTTCAAACGGAGAAGCAAGCTGTTCTCCGAGCCAAGGGCAGCCGCCAACTAGCGTTGTATTCGCTCGCCTATCAACACTTGTTCGGTGACCTGCCGGTTGCCTTGGAGTTGCGCTTCCTCACTCCTGATGTCGTCATTGGCCGCACTATGCCGACCGAGAAGATGCTCGACAAGGCCCGGCAGGACATGAAGAACGCAGCAGCGGGAATACGCCTAGGAGAGTTCCCCGGAGAGCCTGAATATCGAGCTTGTCAATATTGTTCCTACGCCGGTATTTGCCCGGATCGAAGAACATTCTGACAAGGCGTTTCGAAACTAAGCGGTCGCCTGAAGTGAATCGATGGAAACGATGTGGTCGGCCCACAGGGACTCGATGTCATAGAACTCGCGGGCGTCCTTCTGGAACAAATGCACGACGATGTCACCATAATCCAGCACCACCCAGCGCCGCTCCTTCCATCCTTCGCGGTGTCGCGATGGCACCGGGAAGCTCTTCATGAAGTCCGATGCAATCGCCTTCATATGTACAGATGTATCCGCTTCCGCGATGACAAAGTAGCTCGTGGGGATCGACACCTCGGACAAATCAACAACGACGATTCTTTCGCCCTTCTTGTCCTCGATGATTTCGATCGCTTTGCGAACCAACGTAAGTTCTTCGTTCACTCAATCTCCAATCCTGCCCCGGCGATAAAGACAATGTCCGTGCCCGCTGGGATGAAGTCCCTCAATGCTTCGTAATGAGACTCGAATGTCTCGGGAAACACGATTTGCGCGTCGCTGGGAAGCGCGTCTCGCAGCACCCATGCTTTCGATTCGTCGGAAAGCACGATGACATAACTCGTTTCGTAATCGAACACATCGGCGTTGCCAATGCCTGTCACTTGGAATCCGCGAGCGCGAAGATAGTCGGCCGTGCGCCGAGCCATTAAGCGTACGCCGTTTCCGTTGAACACGGCTACTCTTACGTCGCCGGGCGTAAGAAGCTCAAGGTCCTTCAACAACGCGGCAACGATTCGCTCCGTCTCCACAACGTTCGGTTGAGTGTATGGTAGTCCGTCAATCTCCACAATCTCGCCGACAAGCTGATTCGCGCGCAGGCTGCTCGGCGGGATATCGTGCAAGACTTCAGCTGTGTACAGAAGATCGGACAACGAAAGATTGGTTTCCAAAGCAGGCGCCATCTCGCGAACTGCACTCCGAACGGAACGCGTACTGGGAGTTCCAATGCCCTGGGCCAGCAAAGCCTGCAAGAACGCTTGCTGGCGCTCGATGAGGCCGATGTCACCGGCTTCGGAGGGCGAGGCTGCGAAGGTGATGGCTCCCGGTCCGTCAAACTGCTGATCCCCGGAACGTATTTCCACGCGGATGGCCGGATCGACGGTCGAATCAATGTAGATGGCAGAAGCCTCAAGGGAAATCTCCAGCCCTCCCAGCGTATCGATCCATGCTTCAATCGTGGCGTAGTCGAAGGAAACGTAAAACGGGATGTCCAACCCGATGAGTGTTCCGATCGCTTCAGTGGCTGCTGCTGTACCGGCTTTCTGACACAACTCCGCAGCCTGTCCAAAGGCGCCGGATGCGTCCCGCAACCGTAGATCGGCTGGGAACGAAAACAGTACCACGTCATCCTCGGAGAAGCTGAGCAGGGTGATGAGGTTCACAGCTTCAGCAGAATCGTGCCCGATCAGGAGCATGTTTACACGATCTCTCTGAGCGAAAAGCTGGTCAACATTTCGTTGCGTGAGCATGAACCAGATGACGACAGCCGCTGCCAATGCCAATGCAATGCCGGCGTAAACGATAATCTGTTTGCGAACAGTGTTTCCCCTCATGATCCCCCCTACTCCCGACGCTATCACAGGTATCGAAGAATGTCAACCAGCAATCCGGATCTTGGCCGGTTTCCAGCGCCAAGAGCCGCCCACCGCGAAGCGGTGGCAGTTGACGGCCCACGACACAGGAGTATCCTTTGCTCGTCATGGAGCGCATATCGGAGACGCAACACACAGACTCTTTTGTGGATCTGGCGACTGAGGCCGTACACACGTTCGTGAAGTCCGGACGTAAGCTTTCTGCGCCGAAACCAACGCCTTCGGAGATGAGGGGGAAAGCAGGCGTCTTCGTTTCCATCAAGAAGAGCGGTCAGTTGCGCGGCTGTATCGGAACGTTCTTTCCCACCGAAGAGACGATTGCGCACGAAGTGATTGCCAACGCGATCAAATCGGCGTCAGCCGATCACCGTTTCTCACCGATCACCGAGCCGGAACTGGCCTGCCTAACAATTTCGGTCGATGTGCTGTCGGAGCCGGAACCGTGTGACGAGATTCGATTGGATCCCTCCCGCTTTGGCGTCATCGTGGAGAGCGGGTGGCGGCGCGGCTTGCTTTTGCCCGATCTCGAGGGTGTCGACACAGTCGCGGATCAGGTCGCCATTGCCAAGAACAAGGCCGGCATTCGCGAAGGTGAGCCGGTCAGTTTGTTCCGCTTTACGGTTGAACGGCATCAGTAAGATGCCTCGTACCCGCATTTCCATTCAAACCTTCGGCTGCCGAGTCAATCAATACGATTCGGACATGATGCGCGATCTCCTCGCACCGTCCTGTGATATCACCGATGAGGATCCTGACGTCATCCTTCTCAACGCCTGTACTGTCACCGGCTTGGCCGAACGGAAGGCGAGACAAGCCGCACGTCGGATACGCCGTCAGTACCCGGCCGCACGCATCATCGTCATCGGGTGTTTGGCCGATGCCGTTGATCAAGGCACAACCCAGTTCCCGGATGCCGATCTTCTAGTCGGCAACAGCTGGAAATCGCAAATCGACTCCGTCGTTCAACGAGCGCTATCCGGAGCCTGTGGAACGCTTGCCTCGACATCGTTAGGAGAGCTGTCCGCGGAACGAAGCCATGGGCCACAAGGCCGAATTCGAGCCTTTCTGAAGATTCAAGACGGATGCGGACGCGCGTGCACCTATTGCCGTGCCACTCAGGTTCGTGGCATTCCCCGCAGCAAGTCAATCGCAGACGTAAGCGCAGAGGCACAAGAACTCCTGGAAGTCGGTTTCCCGGAAATCGTACTCACCGGAATCGATTTGGCTCAGTACTCGCCCTTGGGCGGGTGCCTGGCCGATGTACTGGAAGCGATCGCCTCTCTCAGCGGACTCCAACGCCTGAGAATAGCGTCCATCAACCCTTCGGGCATCACGCCGGAACTGATTGAAACTTGCGCGACTCAGGGGATCATAAGTCCTCATTTCCACATCCCGCTGCAAAGTGGTGATGACCGCATCCTGGCTGCCATGGATCGCGGCTACGATTCTCAAGGGTACCTCGATGCCATTGAGCGCATCCGGTCACGAATTCCTCACGCAACGTTCGGCACTGACATCATCGTCGGATTCCCGGGTGAAGATGAGGCTGCCTTTGCCAATACGTGCCGCGTCTTGGAGACCGTTGGTTTCGTCAATCTTCATGCCTTCAGGTTCTCGCCACGCCGGGGAACAGCGGCGGCTGAGTTCACCGACCAGATTCCGGCTGATGTGAAACGGCGGCGATCGGAATGGCTGCTGGCACATTGGGAGCAAGGGCTCGGACGAACGCTTGACAACCGCATCGGTTCGTCACAAGATGTCTTGGTCGAAGAGCACCGGGAAGACTGCTGGCGCGGATACACGCACGATTACCTCTACGTGAAGTTCCCATCAGATCAAGAGATTCCGGTCGGCTCCATACTCCCCATTCGCATCACCAGTCGAGCGGGGGCGACACTGAAAGGGGTGGATGATCATCGAATCGGCGCAAGTTGAGATGACGTTGCGAGACGATACAGAAGCGACTGCCTTGTTCGGGCAATTCAACAAGAACCTCAAGGAGATCGAAAACGCGTTTTCGGCCCAGATCATCGCCCGCGGCGAGACCATCCGCATCGAGGGCGATCCCGAAGAGGTTGAACTCGTCCGAACCTTATTCGAGAAGCTGATGGATTTGGTGGATGGGAAGCACTATCCGGCAGTCAACGACGTGCGTTATCTCATTTCTCAGATCAAGGCCGGCGTCGGCGTCGACGGCGTGCTTTCCGATGTCGTTCGCGTGACTCATTGGGGAGAAGAGATCCGCGCCAAGACGATCGGTCAGCACAAATACATTCAGGCGGTGCGAGAGAACGACATCACGTTCTCCATCGGTCCTGCTGGAACCGGGAAGACGTACTTGGCGGTGGCCATGGCCATCGACTGGCTCAAGCGAGAGAAGGTCAAACGCATCATTCTGACGCGCCCGGCCGTCGAGGCAGGCGAGGAACTCGGATTCTTGCCCGGAGATATTCAGGCCAAGGTCAGCCCATATCTGCGACCGCTGTATGACGCCATCTACGACATGATTCCGGTGTCCGAGTTCGAGAAACTGGTCGAACACGGGCGGATTGAGATGGCTCCGTTGGCGTTCATGCGAGGCCGAACCCTGAACAACTGCTTCGTCATTCTCGACGAGGCGCAGAATACAACCTCGATGCAGATGAAGATGTTCCTCACGCGGCTTGGGTTCCATTCCAAGGCCATCATTACCGGCGATGACACCCAGGTCGATCTGCAGAACCATGAATCCGGGCTCATCGCCGTTCAGCAAATCCTGGCCGACATCAACGGCATCTCGTTCATCCGGCTCAACAAAGACGACGTCGTACGCCACGCCCTGGTGGCGTATATCATCGAGGCGTATGCAAAGGACCAAATCCGCCAGAACGAATCGCAGCACTAGGGTGTCGTTCGAGGCAAGCCTGCGTGACATGCGTGCTTTGCCCTCTTGTTGGATTGTGCTACGCTGGTCACAAATGGTACTTCTGCAATCTGAGTGAAGGGGGCTCCATGCGACGACGAAAGATTGTGTTGATAGCCTTCTCTTTCTTACTGTTCGTTACCATCCCCACGTTGGCACCGGACGATCCCGAGCCGACCGTCGTGATGAATGAAATCTGCTGGGCCGGCGCAGCTTGGGATCACACCGCAGAATGGATCGAGCTGTTCAATACGACCGATCTTCCCATTGACCTAGAAGGCTGGCATTTAATCTCATCAGACGGAGCTCCTCACATCCGGTTGCACGGCGTGATTCAGCCCCGTGCGAATGATGCTCCCGCCTCGGGCTATTTCTTGCTCGAACGCGGCTCAGACGAAAGCGTTCCCGGGATCGCAGCCGATCTCGTTTATCAAGGCGCCCTGAGGAATTCGGGAGAGACGTTGGCCCTGATCGACTCAAGCGGACGAATCGTCGACACCGCCAATGCTTTTCCCCGCACTGACTCGTCTCTTGCCTGGCCGGCTGGGAGCGACGATCATGGGGTACTCCCATTTGCTTCGATGGAGCGAGTCCGGTTTCAATTCGCAGACGAACCAAGTAATTGGGCGAGTTACATTGCGGACGTTCCTAAGGATTTCGTACGACCTATTCTCGGAACGCCGAAAGCGGAGAATTCCGTATACAACGTCCTTCCGATCGCCCATTTAACCGTCACCCCTGCGATTCCACTCCCCGGATTCCCCGCCGAATTCAGCGCCGAGGGTTCGAACGATCCCAATGATCCCATCGTGTCCTATCGCTGGGAGTTCGGCGACGGCACAGAAGCGACCGGTCCTGCCGTAGTTCACACGTATTCCGAGCCTGGGGAATACACGATCACGCTGATCCTTACGGATTCCAAAGGCGGTCAAACCCGCCTGACGCATGACGTACAAGTGGCACTGACCACTCCACCGATCGCTGACTTCAGCCTTGTACTCAAGCCGGATGAAGAGGTGGCCCGAGCCGGGGATCTGCTTACTTTCCAGGACGAATCCAGCGACGTTGATTCGGAGATTGTCTCCTGGGAATGGCATTTCGGAGACGGCAACGTAGCCGTCGGCCAACGTGTCACGCATTCCTACACAGACTATGGTGAGTACGTCATCGGACTACGTGTGACGGATGCGCAAGGCAAGGTGGGAATCCAGTCACGATCCTTGTCCATCGCCAGCCGACTGCCCGTTGTTGTGTTCACGTTCTCTCCGAAACAACCGAACCAGTTCGAAACCGTGAGCTTCGATGCCAGCGAATCGTTTGATCCCGATGGAGAAATCGTCTCCTATCAATGGGACTTCGACGGCGATGGCGTCATCGACACTGAAACATCGGAGCCGATCGCAGTACACGAATTCGATTCCGGTGGCCGATTCACTCCTCGGCTCTATGCAGTTGATGATCTATCTCAACGCGCAATGCGAGACCGTACGGTTGATGTCAACGCCGTTCCCGTTGCGCAGTTTCAGATTTCCAGCTTCGAGCCACTCGAACTCGAACTCGTCACCTTGACAGACCTCTCTCACGACAGCGACGGAACCATCGTGCAATGGTCTTGGGATTTCGGAGACGGAACCATTTCGGATAAGGTTTCGCCGAACCATGTCTATCAACAAAACGGGGCCATGGAGATCATCCTCACCGTGACCGATGAACTCGGAGCCACTGGCACAGCCATCGCCAGCATCAGCGTTGGCAATTTGCCCCCAGTTGCGATACTGACCGTAGTTGAGGCAACGCGCCCCACCGGCAGTACGTTCTCTTTCGACGCCTCCGGCTCGTTCGACCCGAGTCCGGACGGGAGTCTGACTCGATTTGAGTGGAACCTGGGCGAAGACGACGGATACGAGATCGAAACATCCGTTCCAATCCTGGCGCGTACATTCGATGATGACGGTCAAGTTACCGTCCGGGTTCGCGTGACGGATTCCGATGGCGCCACTGTTGTCTCGGAGCCCTTCAGAATCACGGTAACCAACCGTTCTCCCACGGTTTCCCGGGTGACTTGGTCGCCAAGCGATCCTTCGGATGTCGATGATGTCGTGTTCACCGTTCATGCATCCGACCTCGATGGCGAGATCACGGGCTGGACATGGACTCTGGAATCGGGTGCCATGGGATCGTCGCAGGAGTTCGTGCATGCTTTCAGGGACAACGGCTCGTATTTGCTTTCCATCCGGGTTCGAGACAACGATGGAGCAAGCTCGGATGCCTATTCCGTCACGGTGCCGATTCGCAATACCCCGCCGGAGGCTAGATTCACTGCTGTACAAACCTCGACCTGCGATGTTGGCGGCATGCGGTTCGATGCCTCGGAGTCCTACGATCCAAGCCCAACCGGCCGCATCGTTCATGTGGCATGGGATTTCGGAGACGGAACGAACTGCCCAGGCAGCTCGGCCGGCTGCTCGGATACGGAGCGGATGACTCCCGAGCACTGTTATTCCGAGCCCGGAACGTATATCGTTACTCTGGTTGTGATCGATGAGCACGGGGCGATGTCCAGCACTCAGAGAACCATCCTTATCAACGAATAGAAAGGATTGGAATGTTTCGCATTCGCGAGGCAACTCGGGAAGACAATGCTGCTTTGCTGCAGCTTGAAGCGCAGAGCCCGCAGGGTACCGGCATCTCTATCATTATTGACAGAGACGACTATTTCTATCGCTCCCAGCTTCACGAAAACAGCACGGTACTGATCGCGGAAGAACACGATAAACTGGTCGGAATTATGGCCTATGCGATCAAGGAAGTGCTCGTCAATGGAGAACGGAAACGAGCCGCCTATTTCTACGATCTCCGCGGTGAGGCTTCTTATCGTCGCAGTATGAAACGGGGATTGTTTCGCCTTTGGCGCGCTGCCCTGCAGGGAATGGAGGAAGCCGGAGCGTCCTTTATTTACGGGCACGTCAAGGCGGACAACAAGGACTCGATGAACATCTCCAACAAGGTAGGCGCCCATCCGATCTCATCGTTTGACATTCTGTCCCTACCGGCACTGCGGGGGCAAGCTCCGGATCTGGATCCTCATCTCGATACACTCGACGAAGAAGTCAAACGCCTCAGTTCGTTCGTCGGCACAAGAAACCTCAAGCCGTGCGATTTTCATGCCCCGTATTTGCGCGGCGCCGAGTTGGGATATCTCCGTGGGATCTTCCGCATCGAAGATAGCGATTCCATGGCCCAAGTCAGCGCATGGGATCTTACCAACATCTATCGAGGACGCGTGTTGAGGATGCCGCTGTCGTTGCGAATGCTGGCAGGCATCCTGAATCCGCTCTCAACCATCCTGCCCGTTCCTCGCATTCCGCGTATGGGCGAACAAGTAAAGTACCTGCAACTGTTCGATCCCGTCTGTCGTGGAAAGAGAGGAATCAAACTGTTGAAGGATCTCATTCAGCAGCTGCGGCGGGTCGCTTATTCCGACGACATTGACATTCTCGCCCTGTTTATCTATACCGACGATCCGCTGGCTCGAATTCCCAAGTTCTTTCCAGAGAAGGTGCTGCACTACAACACGATGGCACTATCCTTGTCCAGAACGGAACTTCCAAAGCGGCCGCTCTATTTGGATATTCGCGACATCTAGCAATAGGGAAAGCCGGCTGCTCAGCGTTATACCCCCAAGCGATAGCCGAATCCACGCACAGTGATCACTAGATCCGGTTTTTGGGGATCGATCTCCAACTTCTTCCGAAGCAAGTACACGTATTTCTGAACATCTTGGGCGTCTGCGTACGTTTTTACGTCCGACTCCAGATTCGAAGGCCACAACTCCTTGAGAATTTCGGCGGTGGTAAACACGCGCCCTGGAGACGATGCCAGCAGCTTGAGCAATTGGTATTCTTTAGGAGAGAGAGAAATCGTCCGTCCGGCGATGCTGACTTGTTTCCGCAGATCGTCGATCGTCAATTCCAAGCCTGTGATTGCCGGCTGAGCTCTGCGCAGAACGGCTTCCACTCGTGCCAACACTTCTTCCAGATGGAAGGGCTTGGAGATGAAATCGTCCGCTCCGGCACGAAGGCCTCGAACGCGATCGTCGGCCCGGCTCAATGCGGATACAAGTATCACAGGTACGGAACTTCTCTTCCTGATGAATCTCAGCAACTCCCAACCTGCTTCGTTCGATTCCGGAAGGATAATATCCAGCAAGATGAGGTCGGGCACCCAGGTTGTCAGCATTGATTTTGCCTCTTCCATCGTGCCCGCCGTCTTCACCCGATACCCGCTTGTGCTTAGGGCATCTTCCAGAAGCCCAACAATTCTTGCATCGTCTTCGCAAATCAAGATGCTTGCTGCACGCATTCGCCAATCCCTTCGTTTTCTTCGATCCGTCGCTTACGTGTGGTTCGCACTTTCGGAGTCGTCGGATTGCTCGACCTTCTCTCTTCGCAAGAACGTCGGAATATCAAGATTCGCGTCAGTGCGTATTCTCTTCCTCGAAGCCGACTGCCTGAGTTGCTTGCCCACCATGTCCGGCGCTTGGAAATCGGCAGCGATCACGGTAATTCGAACACCCTCTTGGAAATCTTGATGCACCACGGCTCCGAATACTAAATCACATTCGGTGGCCGCCGCCTTTCGAATGTGATCGGCGGCAGTGATGACCTCTCCCAGGGTTAGGTCGTCTCCGCCAGTGACGTTCATGATCATTTTGCGAGCACCGCGAATCGATTCGCCGTCCAACAACGGATTGCTGCTCGCAAGTTTGGCTGCATTAATAGCCCGTTGATCTCCGCTGGCTTGGCCCATTCCCATCATGGCGTTGCCGGAGTTCGCCAATACACTCCGTATGTCCGCAAAGTCAAGATTGATAAGTCCCCGAACCGTAATCAGATCGGATATCCCGCGTACGCCCTGATGAAGAATGCCATCCGCCAGTTCGAACGCCTTGGTCATCGGCAATCCGCGGGCACTCGTTTCCAGCAACCGGTCGTTTGAAATCACGATCAGGACATCCGCAGCTTTACGAAACTCCTGCAAACCGGTATCCGCATGCTTTTGGCGAACCGTTCCCTCGAAGGAGAACGGACGGGTAACAACACCCACTGTCAGAGCTCCATCTTCTTTGGCGATTTCCGCAATCACAGGCGCGGCGCCACTGCCGGTTCCCCCACCGAACCCAGCCGTAATGAACACCAAATCCATATCCCGAACCAAGCTGGCGATCTCCCAACGCGACTCAACGCCTGCTTTGCGACCTTTCTCGACATCGCCTCCAGTACCACGGCCACCCGTAACATCCAATCCCAGTTGAAGAGTCTCTGTCACATTAGAGGCTTCGAGCACTTGACGATCGGTATCCACGGCAATCAGGCGGACGCCCTCCAGCTGTTCCGCCCGCATCCGATCGACCGCATTAACGCCTCCGTCTCCCACCCCCATCACGAGGATGCGAGCCGTCGGGCCATGCTGAACGTGCTGCTGCTGTTCTCGCACCTGCTCCACCAGGGGCGGCTCACCGATCACAATTTCGCGAGAGCCAACGACATGTTCTACGGCCCCCTGAAGGCTGTCGAGTTTTCGCCGGCAGTACTCTTTCTTAAATTCGGAATCAACAGAGATGTATAGCTGATCATCACTCAACGTGACCGCTCGGAAATCGGCAGGAAGACAAGCGCGCAGAATGCGGTCGTCAATCGCGCTGAGGATGTCGCGCCACGTCTCCCGGATTCCTTTCTCTGTGCTTTCGAGTCTTGCCTCGTCCATCATTCGCACACTCCCATTGCTATTCTGTAGTGGGATCTCGCGCTTGTCAACAAGTTTAATGGATTCCAAGAAGCACATTCTTGTCGATCGCATTTCGTTGTCCTACCATCTACCTATGAATTGGCAAGAGGTATGGGGAGTTTTGAAGTGGTTTTTGGCGGCCTTGATTGCCGGTTTCATCGGACAATTCGGCAAATCATTCGCCCATTTTTTGATGAAGCGCCGCAGAAACAAGAAGGTACCTGAAGCCGATTCCGTCCTCACGAACCCAGCATCCGGGACAGCCTCCTCGGATGCTGACGCAGAGCAAGCCTACCTGAAGACGCAAGCCAAGATCGAAAAGAAACGGGGGAAGACAGAAGTGAAGCGGCTCAAGAAATCCTAGAGCCGCTCGGTCAATGGCTTGACAACTAAAGATTCAGTCGCGCTATTCCTCGTCTTTCGTGTGTGATACGATTTCCATTCCGTTGTAATACCCACAATGCGGGCAGGCACGGTGCGGAAGTTTTGTTTCGTGGCAATGCGGACACTCGCTCGACGCCGCCACGGTCATCTTTCGCCAATGGTTGCGGCGCATGCGTCCTTTCGAACGAGACGTCCGATATTTCGGAACTGCCATGTTCCCTCCTTCAAGAACGAAAAGAGCCACTCCCAGGAGTGGATCCTCACGTTAAGCAGTTTAGCCGTTAGCTGACTAGGCTGCAACCTCAAGAGCCAACGTCACCGGTCCGTCGTTTTCCAGCTTGACGGCCATCTTGGCTCCGAATTCTCCTGTTTGCACATCCACACCCTCCGCCCTCAATGTTTCGACAAAGGAATCGAAGAGAGGTTCAGCCAACTCAGGACGTGCCGCGTTCACAAAACTGGGCCGACGCCCCTTGCTGACGTCGGCATAGAGCGTGAACTGTGAGACGGCCAACAACGCGCCGCCGATGTCTCTCAGCGACCGGTTCATCTTGTGATTCTCGTCTTCGAAAATTCGCAAATCGACAATCTTTCTAGCCGCTTTGGCGAGGTCGATGTCCGAATCACCGGCGGTAATTCCCACCAGTAGAAGCAAGCCTCGATCGATTTCCGCGATCCGCTTCCCATCAACATCGACCGAAGCTTGAGAAACCCGTTGCAGAACGATTCGCATTACGATTCTTCTTCCTGAAGGCGATCGGCATAGTCGATCAACCGTTGCAACGCAGCGTCGGACAATCCGGCGCCCCGCGAACGCAGAGTGAGTTCCAGTCGTTCGCGAGCCACCTGCACTTTGACGTTTTGATGAAATGCCCGTTCGACAAGCCGCGGAGCTCGGAAGTTGGCATGAGTGTCCACGTAATTCACGCGCCAGCGCGGGAACTGATTGAGCAATCCGATGGCAACCTCCAGCAAATGCCTGATGTGCGGAGCCCGTGATTCAAACACGTGATTGATGTGGTTGGCCACTTTTTGATTGTCAGTGAAGAAAATGACCGATTGCGGCTTGTAAACAGCTGTGAACTTACATGCCTCGATCAGGGCCTGATACTCGGCAACCTCTGTGGTTGCTCGGCCGATGAGTCGGGAAATCTCTTCAATGACGTTCCCTTCAGGGTCAGTGATAGCAATGCCAATGGCAGCATCACCAGGGTTCCCTTTGGCCGCACCATCGATATAGACGAATAGTTTCTCCATATGGTGGGTCCACCAGGATTTGAACCTGGGACCGACCGGTTATGAGCCGGTTGCTCTAACCGCTGAGCTATGGACCCCGTTTCTAATGCAGGATAAGAGGGTTCGGATTCCGAGTCAAACCCTTAGCGAACTCCAAGACGAGGACATGATTACGATATCTTCTGCTCCGGGGTCGCGAAGAAGCCAACCTTGGCCAAGAGAGCAAGGAGTTCATGAGGATCCTCGTCCGTGGTTGTTCCAGGGTATGACGTTCGGATTGATTCCCGGCGTATCACGGCGTCATAGACACGGTCGTCAAGCATGAAGGCTTCTTCAGAACAACGACCTGCTTGGCGAACTTCAGTTGAAGCGGAAGATCCCCATGACGTATCCTACCTTGAGGATCGTTGCAGGTTTCTCACCAAGCGAATTTGCGCCAATTAGGATGTCGTGAACCGCCCCCCTTGCCTGCACGAACAAACTGAATGAGCAATTGCAGGCTCTACAGTCAAAGACAGCAGCCGGCCACAAGGAGGTCGCATGCAGGAACTACTGGAACGAATTGCCGCCCGATCGAGCGGATGGATCGAGCTTCGATTTCAAGGGCGTAGCACCAAGCAAATCGCGGTCCGCAACGGAGAGCTTGAGGAATCCTCCAGCAAGCGAATTCAGGGTATCGGAGTTCGCGCCTTGGTCGATGGTGTGTTCGGATTCGCCAGCACCACAGACCTGACGGAGCAGGGAATCTTGCGCACCGTGGAAGCTGCCCAGGGCGCGGCGCGAACATCCGCCAGTGCAAAGAAACAGCGCATCAAGGGACTGGCCGCAGCTTCCTTCGGTGTGGGAACATTCCCGGTCGCAACCGACGATCCACTCGATGCACACCCCCTCGAAGAGAAGCTCGCCTTGGTAATGAGAATCGATGAGCGAGTCCGTCGCGGATCTTCGTCCATCGTCTCTTCTTCGGCTTCGTATGCCGAGATTCAAGACGAGAAGATCATCGTCACCAGCGACGGCGCCCGAACGCATTTGTTCGTATCCATTCCCGAATTCCGCGTCATGGCGGTGGCTCAGAAGAACGGCGATCAATGCTTCGGAAACAAGTCCAACAGCGTCGCCGGCGGCTGGAGCGATCTGTTGGAATTGCTGCCTCCGGAAGAAATGGCCGACTACGCCGTCCGAATGGCGGTGGAGCAACTAACAGCCCCTCACCCGCCGGGCGGGCTGGCCACGGTAGTATTGGATCCCGGCTTGGTAGGGGTTCTGAGCCATGAAGCCATCGGCCATACCGTCGAAGCCGACATTGTCCTTGGCGGGGCGATCACTGCTGACAAGATGAATGAGAAGGTCGCATCCGAACTCATCACGATGATCGACTCGGGGGGTTCCGAGCATCTTCCCCATGCCACCGGAACCTTGGCTGTGGACGACGAAGGCGTGGTCACTCGTAAGACGACGCTCATCGAAAACGGCGTCCTTCGCTCCTATCTGCACAACCGGGAGACGGCCGCTCATTTCGGCGTTGAACCGACCGGAAACGCCCGTGCTTTCGAATACAGCGACGCACCCATCATCCGCATGCGCAATACCTACATCGAACCCGGCGATACCTCGATCGAGGATCTCATTGCCGGTGTCGACGACGGGTACTACATGTGCGGGTTGGGGTTCGGCGGCCAAGCGGATTCCAACGCCGAATTCATGTTCGGCGTCCGTGAAGCGCGTCGGATTCAAAACGGAAAGGTCGGCGAGCTGGTTCGAGGGGCGACCCTTACCGGAAACGCCTTTGATGTCCTACATTCCGTCGATGCCGTCGGCAGCGATTTTCGATGGGACCTCGGGGCGGGTACCTGCGGAAAGAGCCAAGCAGCCAAGGTCGATGCAGGTGGCCCTCATCTGCGATGCAAGGCCATGATCGGAGGCCGACAGTGAACAACGAAACACAACTACGCGAGCGCTGTCGAGAAGCGCTGGAACTCACCAAGCGCCACGGCGCCGACGAGGTGGAGATCTTCGCACAGATGTCGCATGCCATTTCAGCGGATATCGAAAAGCACGACCTGCAAACATCGAGCAGCCAGGAAGAAACGATGATCGGAATCCGAGCGCTGGTCAATCAGCAGGTCGGATTCGCATGCACCAATGTGCTGGATGAGCTGGAAACAACGTGCGCTGATGCCGTCAACCTGGCCAAGGCCTCGCCAAAGGACGAGAACAACGTACTCTCTGAGCCGGTACCGTTCGAGTCGCTGCCTGATCTGTACGATCCCAAAGCCGAATCCTTCTCCGTGTCCGACGCCGTGCAGCAAATGATTCTGATGATCGAGACGGCCGACTCTATTGACTCACGCTTGATTCTTGGAGGAGGGACGTTCGCAGTCAATCTCCAGACGCGTTGCATCGTCAACACCCGAGGGATCGACCTGGCGGAGAACAGCAGCTTGTTTACGTACTACGCACTGGCGACGGCAAAGGACGGTGCGAAGGTGTCCAACATGGCCTTCCATTTCGATGCTTCTCATTCCGTCGACGGCATCGACGTGGTGCCGGTGGCCACCCGAGCCTGTCAAGATGCATTGGGCTCGCTCGGGGCCGTGCAGGGTGAGTCCTTTGTGGGACCGGTCATCCTTTCTCCCAGCGCCGTGCAAGCGGTTCTCGTCAACCTATTCGCGTTCCAACTGAATGCGAAGAACGCGCTTCGAGGATCCAGCCGCTGGGGGAAGGCACTTGGTGAGACGATCGCTCACCCTTCGTTAACGGTTATCGATAACGGGCGCATGCCCGGGGGTGTGGCCACGGAGTCGTTCGACCGTGAAGGAATGCCTCATTGCGAATTGACTTTGATCGATTCCGGGGTGGCAGCTGCCTTGATGCACAATGCCTATACTGCAGTGGCCATGAACGTCGCCAATACGTCACACAGCTCCGGTTCGGCCCGATCCACCCCCGGTATCAGCCCGACGAACCTGTCCATTAGGCCAGGAGAGGCATCGAAGGACGAGTTGATCGGCGACATCAAACAGGGATTGCTCGTCAACCGTTTCTCGGGCAGCTCGAATCCGGTCTCGGGGGATTTCTCGGGCGTGGCCAAGGCCGCCTACTTGATCAAGGATGGCAAGCTTGATCGCCCCGTATCCGGTACGCTGATTGCGGGGAACGTCTTTGAGGCATTGCAGAACCTGTCCGGTATGTCTTCGGAAACAGAACGTGTATTCGCAGCGACTCTGCCTTACTTGCGTTTGGAAGGAGTTTCCGTAACCGCTGAATAGGGCTCATTGAAGGATATAGAAGGCGGGGCGCCATGCGCCCCGCTTTGTCTTGCTGGCTGGTCTAAAGAAGGAGAAACTCGTCGGCGGGGATCCCCAGCTCAGACCAGATCCAGTCAATATTTTCGGATAGTGATTCAAGTTCTCTTTCCGGACCGCGAGCCAGCAGTACAATGGTCCATTCCTGTGGCCGTCGGGCTCGAACGGAAACCACGTCATCCTCGCTCTCGCGTTGATAGATCACGTTGACATCCTCTCCCGTCCATGCATCGGAGGGCAAGGCGGCCGACGTCATCACGAATTCCGGCCCAAGATCTAGTAACGTGAACGCTGCATCCAGGGATGGTTCGAGCTCCAGCGTGTCCACGGCAACAACCCACACCGTTATGTGCTCATTGGGATCGGTCATCTGGACATATCCAGCTTCTTCTATCACCTGCCATCCCATCGGGATCGGCAGGCTGAACAGCCGATCTGGATGGACGTACTCAGGCTCGGCCAACTGAACTCGCTCCTGCAGCACCGAGATCGGTAGCGGGCGATCAATGCCCTGATCCCAAAACACAATGGCATAAGCCGTCACCAAGATCCCCAGCCAGACCGCGGTCAGTATTAGTGCGTTTCTCATTCCCTAGACCTCCCTTCTCCCCTCCATACTTCCCGGTACGCTCGACTAACCCTGTGTCATTCTAGTCATTGTGTCTTCACGAACCAACAGTAGAACTAGACGGACTCATTTGGCAAGGGTGCCCGAAATTCCTACAATGACGGGGGTGGTTGAGATGCGAAAACTTCCAGATCTTCTGACACTATCGCGAGGGCTTGTGGCGGCTGCGATTTTTTCGCTCGGATTCGTAGGCGCGCGCGCTTTAGAAGCTGTCATTCTGCTGACTATTCTCGGGTGGACCACTGACATCTTTGACGGGCGGCTGGCTCGCAAGTATCACAAGCCTCCGACGTGGATTGGCGAACGGGAATTCGCCTTCGACATGGTGATGGTGTTCGCCGGGCTTTGTTACCTCGTTATGTCGGGCTTGATCCACTATATTCCCGCTCTCATCTACATTATGATTGCGGCTGCTTGCATCGCGTATTTCCGATCGAAGATGATCACGATGTCGTTCGCCACTCCGCTGGTGGCCTTGCCGTTGATTGTGGCGTCGCTCAAGGCGCCACGTGCGGCGTTGTGGTACCTGATCTGGATCGTGGGAGCTATTGTGCTCGACTGGTCACGCTTTAAAGGCGTAGTACAGGAATTTATCGAGAACGCGAGAAAGCTGGCACAGCGTTAGTCAAACAATCGGTTCTCAGAAGTCTTCTTTCCCAAATGAGCGTAGGCGCGGTCGGTGGCAATCCTTCCTTGCGGTGTACGCTGGATAAATCCCTCTTGCAGCAGATAAGGCTCGACAACGTCGGTGATCGTATCGCGCTCTTCAGAAAGGGACGCTGACAAGGTTTCCAAACCGACCGGCCCACCGCCAAACTTGTTGATTAAGACATCAAGCACGGCATGATCCATCTCATCCAACCCCGCTTCATCGATGCGCAGAAGATCTAACGATCTACATGCAATCTCGCGATCGATGTGACCGTCTCCTCGGACTTCCGCGTAATCGCGCGTGCGTCGCAACAGGCGATTGGCAATTCGTGGCGTTCCTCGTGCCCGCTTGGCGAGCTCGGCCGCTCCTTCTTCGCTTACTTCGATTCCCAGGATTCGCCCCGCCCGGATGATGATGGTGCGGAGATCCTCCATCTTGTAGAACCCTAGTCGGAACGAAACCTCGAAGCGATCGCGCATCGGCGCCGAGATAAGGCCGGCACGCGTGGTGGCGCCAATCAAGGTGAAGGGAGGGAGATCGATGCGAAGCGATTGCGCATTGGGGCCTTCGCCCAGGATGATGTCGATCTTGTAGTCCTCCATTGCCGGATACAAGATTTCTTCGACATTCCTGCGTAGTCGGTGGATTTCATCGATAAAGAACACGTCATGCGGCTGCATGTTGGTGAGGATGGAGGCCAAATCCCCGGCCTTTTCGATGGCCGGCCCCGAACTGATACGGATGTCCACACCGAGTTCACCTGCAATGATCTGGGCCAAGGTCGTTTTTCCCAGCCCGGGCGGGCTTTGAAGAAGCACGTGATCGAGCGGCTCCTCGCGATTCTTGGCGGCGGCCAGATAGATGCGAAGTTTTTCTTTCGTTTCTTCCTGCCCAATGACTTCGTCGAGTGTGGACGGACGGAGATTGACGGCCAACTGCTCGTCTTCCGACTCAAACTCCGCGATTCGTTCCGTCCTCATCTTGACGCATTGTACTGACAGGAATCGGCTCCATTCAAGTTCCCATCGCTTATTCAGCGCGTGCCCAGCCTGCCTGCATATGATACCATCCCTAGGAGGTGAGGCATGAAGCAAGGCACGGTCGTCAGAATCGGAACATTCGATGGCGTTCACTTGGGGCATCGGGCCATTCTTCGTGAGCTCAGATGTCAGGCAAAGACACATACTCTACTGAGCCTTGTCTACGCGTTTTCCGTTCCCCCTCGTTGGGTCATGCGCCAAGACGAGGATCGCTATCTGTTGCTGCCCGCTTCCGTGAAGCTGGATCTTCTTCGAGATTCCGTCGACATCGTTCATCCTGCGTCATTCGAGACGATTCGCTCGATGGATCCCGAGGAGTTCGTTGCAACGGTTTTGATCGAGCAACTGAATGCGCGGTCAATCGTCGAAGGTGAAACGTTTCGATTCGGGCGAGATCGGTCCGGAGATCTCAGCACCTTGAGATCGCTCGGAGCTCAAATGAGACTGGACGTCATCAGTGTTCCACCGGTCATGGTGGTTGATGAGGCCGCTTCCAGCACACGTATTCGAGAATCAGTCCGGGCGGGAGATTTCCATACCGCGCGTCTCTGTCTGGGAAGGTCGCCTGTGTTGCTGGGAACGGTCGTTCGTGGTGATCAGCTCGGAGGGGAACTTGGCTATCCAACGGCAAATCTGGCCATCGATCCTCACGTCTTACTGCCTCACCCCGGCATCTTTCTGGTCCACGCCTATGGCGAAAACATTCGCACGAACGGATTGCTTTACATCGGATCCCGTCCCACCCTAGGCAGTCGGGATCTGCGCTGTGAAGTGTATCTGCTGGATTTCCCTGAACGTCCTCTGTACAACGAACTGTTGGAGATTCACTTGTTGGAGAGAATCCGAGACGACCGCGCGTTCTCTTCGATGGATGCGCTACGTTCTCAGATTGAAGCGGACATCGCTTTTGCTCGACAACTGTTGCCGGGTTACCCATTGAGTGAAAAACGTATCAGCAGTTGAAAAGCGCACTTGCGTCACCTACCATTTGCGCGGCATGTTGACGCTGGGAGTGGATACATCTGAGTCATTAGGTGGCGTCGCCCTGTTCGAGGAGGGTCGCCTGGCTGAGACGCGGACGATGGATACTCCGCGGTCACATGCCGAGCGCTTGTTTCCATTGATCGAAACGATTTTGGAAGCGTGCGAAGTTGACATAAGCCAACTCAACCTGGTGAGTATCAACCGTGGACCTGGTTCCTTCACGGGACTTCGAATCGGGTTGGCGGCCATGAAGGGCTTGTGTCAGTCTCTCGATATTCCGCTTATCGGGGTGGACGGCACGCAGATCTATCGTCAGCTCGTGGAGGATCATCAACGGGTTTGCGTGATACTCGCGAGTCGGCGGGATTTGTTTTATGTAAGATGGTTTGGCGGTTCACGACCCAAGGGGCCGACTGTGGTCATGCGAGAGGCAGAGCTGATTGCTCGTTTGGGTCAAGAGAAGCGTGAGCTTTGCCTGGTGGGAAGTGGCACTTTTCAGCTTGGGGAGCATCTGCGTTCGTGGGAGCACATACGGATCGCCCCTGAAGCATTGAACCAACCTTCGCCACTGGCAGTTGCTCAATGGGGTAGGAAGAATTATGTGGCCGACCAGCTGTACTCGGTCGAGCCTTTGTATGTAGAGCCCCTCCTGGTTGGAGGGAAAGCAGCGTGAGGTGACAGAAACATGTCCAGAGTTTGTGAAGTGTGTGGTAAACGGCCGGTTGCCGGGAACAAAGTAAGTCATTCGCTCCGACATACGCGGCGCGTATGGGCGCCTAATTTGCAGCGCGTTCACGCCGTAGTCAATGGAAAGAAGAAATGGATTCGCTCATGCACGCGGTGCATCAAAGCCGGTAAGGTCGTCAAAGCAGCCTGAATATTGGGGGGATCCGCTCGCTTGACTCAGAACATGACTCCCGAGCAGGAACGATCCGCTTCCACTTCACCGTCCCAACCGGTGGGCGGTGAAATTGTGGAACTGGAAGACGAGCGCGTGCGCGTTCGCTTGGAGACCGGTGTGATCGGATTCCTCACAGGAATCGCGGGAGCGGAGATTCAATCCACTTTCGAGCTAGGTCAGCACGGAACATTTCAGATTGAGCCACACGACGAGAAGGGGGAGACTCTGCTGAGTCTGGTATCGATCCAACCATCGGAAGCTCCGAAATCGTTCGAACGCGACGTGGATCAACTGCAAAATGCACTTAATCACCATCACGCAATCCCCATCACTCACGATGCGGTCATTCCTACCATGGACGAACAGCGCATCCAGCAATGGCTCAATCGAGTCGAAAGCAACCTCTCACAACTCAGAAGAAATCGTGCGAAGCGATTAGACGAGGAATTCTACTCCGGATCTTAGGGGGAGGTCTTCATGCCGAAAGGAACCGTCGTCATCGACGCAGATCGATGCAAAGGCTGCGGCTTATGCATCGCGGCTTGCCCAAAGAAGGTCCTTGCCTTTTCGGGAAAGCTGAACAAGAGTGGCTACGATATCGCCTATATGGCGAACCCCGATGACTGCATCGGTTGTGCGTTCTGCGCGATGACTTGTCCTGACATCGTCATCGAAGTCTATCGAGAGAAAGTTCCCAGCTAAGGAGGGGTGATGGGTAAGCGACTGTTGTTGCGTGGCAACGAAGTGATTGCAGAGGCCGC
>DAOVHV010000031.1 GCA_030671645.1 bacterium
CAAGGGTTCGATCCTCACTACGGTGCGCGTCCGTTGGCCCGTGCACTCAAACGACTGGTGGAAAACCCGCTGGCGCGAGCGATCGTATCCGATGAGATTTCCGACGGCGATGCCATCGTTGTAGACGCTGCCGCCATGTCGGATGTCCTTCTTATTCGGCGACAGGAATAGGCGTTCCAGCCTTCCCGATATACTGACGTCATGATTGAGTTGTGATGCACTGAAGGGGAGGACATGGATCGTTTAAGGCTCATTGATGGAGAGATCGCGGATTTCGCTGCTCTGGCTTCGGATTCGGGCGCAGCTGAAGCTTGGCAGGAGCTCACGGGCGTTCTTGACGAGCAGACACTTCGCGAGCTGTTGAGATGCCTTGTCCAACTGGATCCCCCCGAACGGATTCATGAGACGAAGGTGCTGGAGCAAACACAAGATGACCTGGGCGCGGGATTCTGCGGAATGCTTCCGCAGCAGATCAGTGAGGACCTCCTCGTGCCTTGTGATGAAGCCGGCTTGTTCGCCACGGCCCTTGCACTTGCCAGGGTCCGATCGGCAAACTTAGCGACGCTGGAAAACACGTTTACGACCTACTCTTCTTCCTTCTCCGGCCGGCCGTTTCCATTGCTGAGGGAGTTCGAGAAACCAACAGGCTGGCAGTTGACCATAGATGTGTCAGGAATAAAGGCACTTATCGCAGCATTGGCAAATCCCGAGACGACGATCGAAGATGCCCGAGCCATCGCTTCGCAGCCGGCCTTCACTGAGATGATGACTCACCGGCGTGAGCTGGGATACGTTCCCGAACCACTAATCGATGCCGATGGATTGGCTTGGTGCATCCAGCATGCGGCGTCTGATGATTCCGTCGATCGGCTGTGGCGGTGGCTGCATCCGCACAACTTCTTCGATCTGTCCGATGTGCGTAGCAATCTCGAGCAGTATGCTCAGCTGGTGAAGGCGCTCGATGAGCACCGTAGCGAACTCGAGGCTCGAATCCTTGGACAAATCGGAGTCTATGTTCCAGCTGACATCGACTTCGACGACCATCTGACGTTTGCCGTCGGCTGGGCCATCAGCGGCTGGGCGACGCGTAGCACCGGCGGAATCAACCTGGAGCATTTCAAGGACGATTTCGACCGCATGCTGACTACGCTGACACACGAAACGTTCCATCGGTTGCAGCTGACGCTGTGTCCTGCCCATCCGAGCAATGAAGGAGACGATTTCGACCGCATCACCAACTACGCGCTTGAGAATCCGTGCGACGAAGCTCTGTATCGTGTTCTGTCCTACGTCGCATTGGAAGGCAGCGCCACCTACATCGGAGAAGGGAAGCTCAATCCTGTGTGGGATGAGGCTGCTGAGCCGGCTCTGGCGCTCTTGTCGAGAATCCTCGACGCGTTGGATTCAGATACTCTCGAAGAAATCGATGGCCTGTTGACGGAGGGGTTGAAGTCCAACGGCCCGTTCTATGGATTCGGCGCGCTGCTGTCCGACGCCATCGTGCAAGCCGAGGAACCTCGATCTCTGGGTCTTACGCTGCAGTCGGGAACTCCTCATTTTGTGCAAAAGGGACTATCGATTCAGATTGAGCACGGGCTTGAAATCGAACCTCGGCTTATTGCAGCAGTCAACCGCCTGGTATCTGTATTCTCCAAACATACCAGCGGGACGTAAGCTTCTAGTTCGCTACAGGAGCGGGCAACCCCAGTTCGGCGAATGCTTGGATCATCTGTTCCTCGGACAAGGCACCGTGATGCCATTTGGGCACGTTCTCCATGAACGAAACCCCTTTGCCCAGCACGGTGTGAGCGGCGATGGCCGTTGGTTTCCCTGATCCTTTGGAAGCCAGGAACGACACGTAGGCGTTCATGATGGCTCCGTAGTCGTGACCGTCGATGTCGTGAACGTTCCACCCGAAAGCACGGAACTTCTCCGCCAGGTTGCCGACGTTCATGATGTCTTGAACGCGCCCGTCGATTTGGCAGCCGTTCCAGTCAATCATCACGCATAGGTTGTCGGCGCGGTGATGGGCGGCCGCAGTGGCCGCTTCCCATGGTTGGCCTTCTTGAAGCTCGCCATCGGACACGAAGCAATAGATACGCGAGTCGCGGCCCGCCAACTGAGCACCCATGGCCAGGCCCAAAGCGACGGATAATCCGTTGCCCAGCGAACCGCTGGACACCTCGACGCCGGGGATCTTCCATGCAGTGGAGGGATGACCTTGCAGCATCGCCCCCAGCTTGCGGAACGACCACAATTCGTCGCGGTCGAAATATCCCTGATCAGCGAGAATTGCGTAGAGAATAGGGCAGGTGTGGCCGTTGGAAAGCACAAACCGATCACGTTCCTCCCATTGAGGATTTCGGGGATCGTGGCGCAGGTACTTGTAATACAGAGCTGTCAGCAAATCGGCCATGCCGAGAGCACCACCTGGGTGTCCCGAGTTGGCTGTTGTAACGATCTTAAGCACGTCACCGCGCAGCTGATTCGCCTTTCGATTAAGTGCTTCGATATCCACGATTCCACATCCTTTGCAAGTCGTCGAAGTATCATACTCACTCGTTGTGCTCGATGGTAGACGGTAAGATGTCAAGTCGAAAGGGATCCCATGAGCGAGTGTACCTTTTGCCGGATCATTGCTGGCGAACAGCCTGCCAGTTTCGTCCATGAAGACGAAACTGTATACGCGTTCCTGGATATCCAACCCATCAATTTCGGACATCTGTTGGTGGTTCCGCGCTTTCATGCAGATACGATGAATGCGCTGCCATCCGAAACCGCTCGGCACATGATGGAGGTGGCGCAAGGGCTCATGAATGGGTTGCGCGAAACGAACCTTCGATGCGAAGGCGTTAATCTCTTTCTCGCCGACGGCGAAATTGCGGGACAAGAGGTTGCCGAACTCGCAGAGTTCGCTCATGTGCATCTGCACGTGATTCCCCGGTACACAAACGATGGGTTCGGATTTCGATTTGCGTCCGATTACGGGAACCAACCGCAGCGAGAGGAACTCGACAAAGTAGCCGCCGCCATTCGAGAAGCAATGCATAGGGCTTGACCTAGCTTGGTGAGTTCAGACAAGGAGAAGAGTCAAATGGTCCATGCCACGCTATGTTTCATCATTCGCGAAGGTTCTCCCCCGCATGTCCTGCTGGGAAAGAAGAAGCGGGGCTTCGGGATCGGCAAATTCAACGGCATCGGCGGGAAGCTGGCTCCCGACGAATCTCCCGAAGATGGCATCGTTCGAGAAGTGCAGGAAGAAGTCGGCGTGATCCTTCCCAAAGAGACGTTGCGCTCGGCCGGGCATATTACCTTTCGATTTCCGTTTCGTCCTGAATTTGATCACTTCGTTCATTTATTCCTTGCATACGAATGGGAGGGCAAGCCCTGCGAATCTGCGGAGATGGCGCCGGTTTGGTTTCCGGTCGACGACATTCCATTCGATCAGATGTGGCAGGATGATGCCTATTGGCTGCCGATCGTGCTTAACGGGAAAGCCATTCAAGGCGAGTTTGAATTTGGTGAAGACAACGAAACCGTTGTCTCGTGGCTCATTCAAGATGGGTCGTCCGTCAGTTAGCGCGATCCTGAAACGCAAATTCGCCCTGCCGGAAGGGATGTAAGCAGGCATGCTTCCGATGCACAAGTACACTTGACGATTGTGGTGTGGTTAATCGAGAAGGCAACTACATCGATGAATCATGCGGAGGAATGGTGACGGAATGAAAGATTTCAATCAGCGAAAACGGTCGCGGGATCTGGGAATCAGACCGGGAATCCTGTCTCCTGGGACGGGCAACTCGATTACGGACGTGCATGGAGTATGCGTCGGCCAAGTAACCCTCATCGAAGAAGGTGACATTCGCACCGGTGCAACGGCTGTTCTGCCTCACGAAGGCGACCTCTACAAAGATCGGGTGCCCGCAGGCATCGCGGTGGCCAACGGGTTCGGGAAATTGATGGGATACACTCAGGTTGCCGAATTAGGAGAAATCGAAACGCCGATTGTGTTGACGAACACGCTCTCGGTCCCCCGGGCTGCCGATGCCATCCTCGACTGGACGCTCTCCCGACCAGGCGGTGAGAAGATTTGCTCCGTCAATCCGATTGTCGGGGAGACGAACGACGGAAGGCTCAATGCAATTGAGAAGCGCGTCCTGACCTCGGGACGAATCTTGGAAGCGATCGAATCGGCGTCGATCGCTTCTCCGGCAGAAGGGAACGTCGGTGCTGGAACGGGAACGGTGGCTTTCGGTTGGAAGGGTGGAAACGGCACAAGTTCTCGGGTTCTCCCCCAGTCGCTGGGTGGATATTGCGTGGGCGTGCTTGTGCAGTCCAATTTCGGAGGCATGTTGCAGATCTTGGGGGTGCCGATCGGCCGACTGCTCAAGCAGCATTACTTGCACGCCGAGCTGGCCGAACCTATAGGGTTCGCAGATGCCACCGCCGATGGATCGATCATGATTATCGTTGCCACCGATGCACCCCTGTCCGATCGTAATCTCAACCGGCTGGCGCGGCGTTCATTTGCCGGATTGGCACGAACGGGATCGTCCTTTGTCAGCAGTTCCGGTGATTACGCCATTGCGTTTTCCACTGCAGAATCTGTGCGGCGGACGCCGGAACTAAGAAAGGGCGTTTCAACGGCTTCGGAGTTGGCTAACGAATCCGTTTCACCATTGTTCCAAGCCGTCATCGAGGCGACCGAGGAAGCGATTCACAACTCCCTGTTTATGGCCGAGACGATGACAGGTCGCGACGGCACAACGATTGAAGCGCTTCCCATCGGGACCGTGCTTGGCATGATGCAAAGACACCGGGCGATAGCGTGAGCGACAATCGCGAAAGGCTGTTCGATGAATGGGCCGGCCAATACGACAAGGCTGTCCGAACTTGTGAGGGATTCCCGTTTGCCGGCTACGATGCAGTTCTCAAGGAGAGCATTCGTTACGTTAAGTCGATCCCATGTCTGGATATCACATCCTCGACTGCCCACTGTGCGGCTCGTCCGCGCCAACCATCTCGATACATGACCGGCCGATCTCCCGAATCGTCTCGACATACTGGTCTCTAGTTGCATCATCCACCACTTCTTGTACGGTGCAAGAGGCTCTCTGATCGATTCGTTGACGTCCGAAGAGTCGGCACAGTACAGTGACTCCATGAGTGAACCGATTTGTCTGCTGGGAACGCGGATCATCCTACGTGATTGGCGAGTAGAGGATCTTGACCTGTGGGAAGCTTGGATGGAGCCTCACCACAGTTGGCATCGTCTGGATGCACCGTACTTCGGGTCGATGTCGGACGAGGAGATCGTCTCGCGGCGAAGCGAGCTCGAGCGACGGATAGCTGTCGCGGATTGGCCCGATCCGCGAACCAACCTCGTGGTATCCGATCGCCATACCTCGAAACTGATCGGTCGCGTTTCCTGGTACTGGACGAGTCAAGCCACCGACTGGCGAACAATCGGCATCGACATCTATGACTCAGACCGTTGGAGACGCGGCATCGGGACCGAAGCCCTTGGTCTGTGGGTTGACTACTTGTTCGCCTCTCTCCCGGCCACGGTGCGGCTCGATCTGAGGACGTGGTCAGGCAATCACGCGATGGTTCGACTGGCGAGGAAACTTGGGTTCGTCGAGGAGGCCAGATTCCGCCTGGCTCGTGTGGTCAATGGTTCTCGCCACGATTCCCTTGGCTACGGCATTCTTCGCCAAGAATGGGAGGAGCTGCATCCCAATGGATTCGCCTCATCAGCCCGATCGTGCGACGAATGAAACCGCATCACTACGGAACCCGCAGATACGGGCACGCGGAGGTGCAACCGATGGCGCGAGAAGATGACAGGCGGGTGGTGCGGCGGTTCTGGTTAACCGTGATGTGCCTTGTGCTTCTGCCATGGTCAAGAGGCGTTGGCCAGCCCGGGTTCGATCCCAGCCGAGGCATCACGTTCATCGAATCGCTCGGAGTCGGTCGCATTGCCGTGCATATCCAACAGCCTGAAAGGCCTCGATACGAGCAAGGCGCCCCAGTGATCGTCAACGTCTCCGGATTCTTCACGTCATCGTCGGGGTTTGATTTCGAATGGGAACCTGACACCGTGGGTGTAATCTACATTACCTACCTCTGGCCGGGTAAGAGCGACCCGCGTACTGGTCAATCGAGCGGTGGGGTCTTTGATTACGGAGGCCCGAACTGTCTGGCTGCGCTGCGCGACGTGATTCGATTCGCTACCGGAGAGATGGCCAACGCGGCCGGGCAGTACCTTCATGAACTTGTCGATGTCGTTCCACTCTATGAGGTTTCCGGACTCTATGCGTTTTCGCATTCCGGAATCGTGGCCACCAACGTGCTGGCTCTCCATGGCGAGGCATTGTCCCGGGTGAAGTTTTTCGTGGGACGTGAGAATCCGACGTTGGATGCCATGTACCCGCTTGAGCCGGGGCATTGGGCCGACGGCACCGGACGACCGGTGCACAACCCGTTCTACGATCCAGCCGGATATACACCCACGTCGATCGAGATTGATTACTCGACCGTGTATTGGTCGGATACCGATGGTTTGCCGGCATTCCGCTCGCTCGCCGAAGGAGAGCCAGATTTTCTTTGTTCGTCCAAGCATCCGAGGATGTGGGATAAGGATTACTGGTCCACCGGTTTGTTGCAGGCGTTGCTCGACAACGGAGCCTTGACGCGAGAAACCTGGCCGCAGAACCTCGCCACCCCCGAAGAGGCAGCCGAGCATTGGCCGTTCAGAACCACGGTGGACAACTACCCGCGTTTGACCCAGGTTCTGCCCGACCTCAAGGTCATGCTTGTGTTCGCGTCCGAGGATCATGTGCAGGTGGCGCTCGACAAGCCGCACATCCATCAGGCCTACGACGGATTTAACGAAATTGCCGGATTATGGTGTCGTCTGAATCCCGATCGAGCGTATGTCGAATCCTTCATCGGTCCGGGAACCGGGGACGTCATTCCCGACAACGCTGCCAATACCGAGCCCTCGACATGGGCCGTCATCCGTACATGGGGTTACCGCACGCCGCCCACCAGTCTGAACAAACAGGTGCCCCTTGCCGCCATCTCCGAAATGTGCGACCGTACGATGTACGAAGTGTGGGCAAACGACCTGTCGGCCGTTCTTCATGAGTATTGCCTCGTCAACGCACCAAGGAGGCTTCCAGTGAACGTTCGTTTTCCTGAAGGCACGTGCATTACGGCATCTCCGCTTAGTGCGCGACAAGAAGATGCTTCCGATCGGGATTTCGGCCTCTACATGGATCCCGCGTGGGCTCCGACCTGGAATGCCGAACTGATCGACTGGCCCGACTTCGGCTTGCCGGCTGATTGGGAGACCGCCGCCAATCAGATCGTCTCCGCCTTCGAACATGCGAAGAACGGAGAACGTGTTGAGATCGGTTGCATCGGCGGATTGGGGCGCACGGGAACGGTACTCGCATGCATGGCGATCCTCGCGGGGGTTCCGGTGGATCAAGCCGTGGAATGGGTACGAGCCAACTACGATTCACGCGCCGTCGAAACACTCGAACAAGCCGAGTGGGTACTTTGGTTCGGCCGATTCATCCGGACGCAATCTTGATGGTATTGTACCTTAGCCGACGCTTACTTTCTGCATCCCTTGACGTGCATTGGCAACATCCTGCAGCGTTGAGTTCTCAAAGAACCTGACCACAGCGTCACGCGCGGGCCGCCACAGAGGATGCAGAGAACATTCCTTTTCGCAATTGCAGGGGGTCAGGAATAAAGGACAGTCGTTGAGTACGTCAGGTCCATCCATGGCGATAACTACATCTTGGATCGTGATTTCCTTTGCCGGTCGAGCCAGCAAAATGCCACCGTGCTTCCCTCGCTCCGCATTCACAAGACCTGCGCGCCGCAATTGACCGACGATTTTTGCAAGTAGTGGATAGGGGACCGAAGCGGATGCTGCGATCTGCTTCGTTGATACGGGGCGTTCCGGCGGACAGAGCGCAACCTCGGCAAGTGCGAGAACAGCGTACTTGGCCGTCTTCGAGTAAAGCATCGATACCTCCTAGAACAAGCGCCAAGAAGTGTAGACAACTTCGGACAAGAAGCAAGCGGCTTTCGGAATGCCGGTGATAGGAGGCATCGGAATTCTATGAGCGAGGATCGACGTCGGGATGGTCGGCTTCCCATTCTTCGAAAGCATCGGCCATCTGTGAGAAGGTTGCCCATTGTAATCGGCCGGCTGCGACCAACGGATCGACCACATCGTCCAGGAAATCAGCGAACATCTCGTACGGTGCCTGAGGATCGTCAACGAATTCGGCCGGGTGAACTGTGAAGTGGAACACGTTGACGCGATCTGAACGGACCGCTGCCAGCGACGTCAGCAATGCTTCTTCGAGCACGTCAAGCCATCCTTCCAAGCCTTCCTGCTTCTTGATGAGGTTCTTGTTGGCGAAGGCAACGGGATCGACGATGCCGCCGGGCAAGAAGACGATCGATCCATCGGGGTCATGAGTGGCAAACGCGGCCACATCTTCGCCATCGGTTCCGCCGGCCGGTCGCCATGGATGAATGCCCATGAGCAGCTGCGGTGTGGATTGGGTATTCGGATTCTTCCAATCGGAGTTGATGGACAGACCAGCCCCAGCCGCAGCCTGTAAGACCTGTGGATACAGATTGCCTCCGCTCCAGTAGCGAGTGGGCTGCTCCACGCCGGCACGATGGATGAATTCGATTTCCTCCTGCATAACAGC
>DAOVHV010000122.1 GCA_030671645.1 bacterium
CATTTCTGACCACCGGCTTGGTGTTGGTCGGCGGAGAAATCACAACGTCAACGTACGCTGATGTTCCCTATGTCGTTCGTCGAGTTCTTCGTTCCGTAGGCTATGACAAGCCCAGGCTGGGATTCAACTACGAAGACTGTTCCGTGCTTTCAGCGATCAAAGAGCAATCTATGGATATCGCGTCCGCCGTGGATCATGCCTCCGAAGTACGTCTCGCACATTCCACCGATCCTTACGATGTCGTCGGAGCCGGGGATCAAGGTATCATTTTCGGCTATGCTCGTTCCGATACCGAAGTACTGATGCCTCTTCCTATCATGTTGGCACACAGGCTGACCCAGCGTTTGGCGGAGGCTCGCAAGGACGGAACCATCACGTTCCTTCGCCCGGACGGAAAGTCCCAAGTCACCATCGAATACGAAGGCGATCGCCCAGTTCGTGCCGACACGGTATTGATCGCTGCGCAGCATGACCCCGACATCGACAACGAGCAAATCAAAGCCGAGATTCTGAAACATGTCGTGCGCCCCGTTCTCGGAAACTGGCTTGATGACGACACCACCATTCTTGTCAATTCGTCCGGTCGTTTCGTCATCGGCGGGCCGGCATCCGATACCGGCGTCACCGGGCGCAAAGTCATCGTCGATACCTATGGGGGGTTCGGATCCCACGGCGGCGGAGCGTTTTCAGGCAAGGATCCGACCAAGGTCGACCGCTCAGGTTCCTACATGGCCCGCTACGTGGCCAAGCATGTGGTGGCAGCAGGATTGGCCTCGAAGGTCGAGGTTCAAGTGGCCTATGCCATCGGCCGCGCCGCGCCGCTTGCCGTCAATGTCGATTCGCAAGGAACGGGAACACTACCCGGCGATCGGCTGAGAGAGGCCGTCCTAAAGACGTTCGATTTCCGGCCCGGCGCCATCATCGACCGATTCGAATTGAAGCGACCGATGTACGAACCTCTCTCGGCTTACGGGCACTTCGGCCGAACGGACCTCGACACGCCCTGGGAGATTCTCGATCTCGTCGAGAAGTTGAAACGGGCGGTTGCCTGAGGCTTGATCTGGGTCTCCCCGCCATGCCTTCGATCGACGAGGATCTTGATGATGGTGCCCGCGCCCAGAAGACCGATACCCGTGATGAAACCAGAGGTTAAGCAACCGATTTCTGAGGGCGGTCCGCTGGGGAAGAAAGGACACTTCTAGCTACCATCATATTCCAGGAGAGTTGTAGGGCCACCAGCAGCAATGCCAACGCCTGGCCTACTCTACTACACCAACAGATGCGTCCCTCAATCCGGACCGAGAGTGAAATTCGCGCACATTGCCGCAGCCGGTCTGTGCCCGGCTGCTAATGGGCCTCGCCATACGAAGGTCCATTCAGCCATCACGTCAGCTCTTGTGACTTCTCCTCGACCTGCGCACTAATTCGTTGGATAACCTCATCGATCGGCATGGCTCCAAGGTCTTTTTCGGTCCGCAGTCGCACGGCCACTGCTCCGGCTTCTTGCTCGCGATCCCCGACTACCAGCATGTACGGAACTTTCTGTAGTTGCGCGTTGCGGATTTTGGCGTTCATCCGCTCGGATGTTTCGTTGACGGTAACGCGGATTCCGGCCGCTTTCATTCTTTCGGCCACCGTCCGTGCATAGTCGATGTGACGGTCGGCAATCGGAATGATGTTGACCTGAATCGGCGCCAGCCAAACAGGGAATGCCCCGCCGTAGTGTTCGATCAAGCATCCGATGAACCTCTCCAGGCTTCCTAGCAAAGCACGATGCACCATGACCGGGCGGTGCTCCTTCCCGTCCTCGGCAATGTAGGTCATGTCGAAGCGTTCGGGTAGGTTGAAATCGAACTGGATCGTTGAGCATTGCCACGACCGGCCCAGTAAGTCCTTGACCTTGATGTCGATCTTGGGGCCGTAGAACGCTCCACCGCCGTCGTCCACCAGGTAGGGCAAGCCTCGCTCGTCGAGTGCTGCACGCAGGGCGTCGGTTGCCTGATCCCATTGCTCGACCTCGCCGACCGCTTTTCCTTCATACGGACGCGTCGAGAGATAGATTTCGAAGTTCTCGAATCCGAACGCCATCAACATGTCCATGCTGAACTCGTATACACGCCGGATTTCCTCGTCGACCTGGTCGGGACGACAGATGATGTGAGCGTCATCAATGGTGAACCCGCGCACGCGCATCAACCCGTGAAGCACACCCGATCGTTCGTATCGGTAGACCGTGCCCATCTCCGCCCAGCGAAGGGGCAATTCGCGGTACGAATGCACCTTGGTCTTGTAGATCAGGATGTGATAGGGGCAGTTCATCGGCTTGATGTAATAGTCGACGCCGTCGATGTCCATAGGAGAGTACATGCCTTCTCGATAGAAGTCGAGATGCCCTGAGATCGACCATATTTGCGCCTTGCCGATGTGGGGCGCGGATACAATTTCGTATCCTCCCAGATCATGCTGCTGATACCAGAATTCCTCGATCAATCGCTTCAAGCGCGCGCCCTTGGGATGCCAGCACACCAGACCGGCGCCGGCTTCTTCATGAATGCTGAACAGATCGAGCTCCTTGCCCAACTTGCGGTGATCGCGTTTGGCTGCTTCTTCCTGACGCCATTCGTAGGCTTCCAGATCCGCTTTCTTCTCCCAGGCGGTTCCGTAGATTCGTTGCAGCATGGGCCGTTTTTCGTCGCCCCGCCAATAGGCACCGGCCACCGACAAGAGTTTCATCGCTTCCGGATTGACGTTGCCCGTTGACTGAAGGTGCGGTCCACGGCATAAGTCGATGAAGTCGCCCTGCTCGAAAAAGGTAATCGTTTCGTCTTCCAGACCCTCGACCAATTCGGTCTTATAACGTTCGCCTTGCGATTTCAACAACTGCTTTGCATCCTCCTTGGAAAGCTCCTTGCGAACGATGGGGAGATCTTCCGAAATGATGCTCTTCATCTCAGCAGAGATCCTGTCCAAGTCATCATCGGTTAAGGAGTCTTCAAGATCGAAGTCGTAATAGAAACCCTCGGCAATAGCGGGTCCAATACCAAGTTTCGCATCCGGGAACAGCCTCTTCACCGCTTGGGCCATGACGTGCGACATCGTGTGGCGAATCGTCTCCAAAACGCGGGGGTCCTCTTTCGTCAGGACCGTCAACGAACCATCCTGCATGAGTGGTTCGAGTACGTCTTTGAGTTCTCCGTCCACCACTGCGCACACCGCAGCTTGGGCCAAACGGGGTCCGATGCTTTTGACCACATCGAGAATAGTGGTACCGGCAGCGACCTCCTTGACCGACCCATCCGGTAAAGAGATGCAGATCATGTTGCTTCCTCCAATTGGGTCCTTTCTACGTGCCCGATCTTACCACGAAATCAAAGAACGCCCTACAGGATGTAGCGCGACAGATCGGGATCCTCCACGATGTCTTGGAGATGATCATCGACATAGTCTTTGTCGATGAGCACGGTTTGGCCTCGCATCTGATCGGCTTCGAACGAGATGTCTTCCAGCAAGCGCCCCATGACCGTGGTCAGTCGCCGGGCACCGATATTTTCAGTCGTCTGATTCAGCTCGTACGCGATATCGGCAACAGCAGCCACGGCGTCCTCGGAGATCACGAGCTCGACATCTTCCGTCGCCATCAACGCCTGATACTGCGTGACCAAGGCGTCCTTGGGCTCGCACAAAATGCGGCGAAAATCGGCCGCCGTCAGGTTTTCCAACTCTACACGAATGGGCAATCGGCCTTGCAGTTCGGGGATCAGGTCTGACGGCTTGGACATGTTGAAGGCACCAGCGGCAATGAACAGCACGTTCTCTGTACTCACCGCGCCGTAACGCGTGCGCACCGCCGTTCCTTCCAGCAAGGGAAGCAAGTCCCGTTGCACACCCTGGCGAGATACACCGGGACCGCCGGTTTCCTCTCGTCCACCGGCTGCGATCTTATCGAGCTCGTCGAGAAAGATGATACCCATCTCCTCGGCCAGCTGGAGTCCTGTTTGCCTAACCTCATCCATATTGATCAGGGAATCCAGTACCTGATCGAACAGGATGGGTCGCGCTTCGCGGATGCGGATGCGCCGCTTCTTCTTGGAGCTGGGAAGCAATTCCGACAGTACGCTCCCCATGTCGATGCCTATTTGGTCGATACCGTCTTGCGAGAAGATCTCCATTTGAGGATTGAGGGATTCTTCAACCAGTACTTCTATGTAGCGCTCCTCCAATTCGCCGGCTTCCAGCTTATCGTGTAGCTTCTCACGCGTGGACCGAGAACTGTCTTCGCGATCGTCATCGGAAGTCTTATGCGTCGTTGGCAATAAGGTATCGAGGATCTCTTCGGTCA
>DAOVHV010000041.1 GCA_030671645.1 bacterium
AGCTGGCCACCAACGACGCCGCACGGCGTGTGGAGGCGTTCTACCAGCTCAAACTACGCGAATTTGGCTGGCTCGTGAGCAGTAAACCCGAGCTGGTCGGTCCCGGCCAGATCTTCGCCCGCAAGGATCAGCGGCTGTTTTCGGTCCTCTGCGGTGAGAATGGAGACGCCACGTTCGTCGATCTCGAACTCAGCTTGGGAGCCACCGGGGGCGTGGGCTACTTCTACACGATCTTGGATCGCAACGTGATCTTCCAAATCCCAGCCGAGTATCCGGACGTCATTGCCGGTCTGCCCCCCGAAGGGGAAGGCCGTTTCACCGGCGGAGCATTCGGATTGGAAGCGGGGATTTCGCTGACCTATCCCATTTTCAATTGGCTCACCATCGGCACGCGGGTGGTCTATCGCTCCGCCGAAGTTGACTCCCTTGCGACCTCGCAAGGGATCGGATTGGACCTGAACGGCGATGGGCAAAGCGAATCGGTGAGTCTGAACGGTCTTGCCGTGCAATTCGCGTTTTCGATCAACATCGATCTCTCCCTAGACGGAGGAAAGGAGTCACTGCAATGAAACGGCGGAAATTTACTTACTTACTGGCCACGATGTGCTTGGTGGCGGTATCGATTTCGGGGTGTTTGAAGGTCCAATTGACGGACCCTCAAGCGATGTTCACGGCTTCAGAAGATGAGCACGTTATTCCGTTCACAGCCAGTTTCGACGCAACGCTTTCCTACAACCCGAATGGGGGAGTCGTCTCCTATCTATGGACCTTCGGCGATGGTGCGTCAGGCACCGGCCCGGTGGTTGATCATGTCTACCAGCAGGACGGCGTCTACGAAGTTACCCTCACGATATTTGATGCCGAAGGGCAGACCGCCTCGACATCGATGAGCATTCAAGCCTTGAATCCACTGCCGACGGCGGAGTTTTCCTATACCCCCAGAAGCACGATGGAGGGAGAACTCGTTGTTAGCGCCTCCGAGCTCATCACGTTTGACGGGACGAACTCCTTCGATGATGAAGAGGTGGTTTCCTACGAGTGGAACTTTGGAGACACCGAAACAGCCGTTGGTCCATCTGTCCAGCACAAGTACCTCTATCCCGGTACGTACAACGTCGTACTCACAGTCACGGACAACGACGGCGATAAAACGACTCGTGTGGAGAAGGTATGCGTCATCGGCGGACAACCTTGCTACGCCGACATCACAGGAGACATACCATGGTCAAACGAGTGATTCGAGCGAAGAGACTGGTCGTGCTGGCACTGACAGTGGCACCGTTGTTCCTGTCCGGCTGCATACTGGAACAGATCCTCGACGGCATCGTTAACGAGCATCCGCATGCCGTCGTCGAGGCATTGCCGCGTGAAGGCACTGCCCCGCTTGACGTAAACTTCAATGCTCAGTATTCGCGCGACGACGGCACGATCGTCGAGTACCGCTGGAATTTCGGCGATCCGATGAGTACGAAATCGGCGATGGAACCTGCGACCACGCATACGTTCACCCATCCGGGAACGTATCTGGTTAAACTGACGGTAATCGATGACGAAGGAGCGGTGGACACGCAGCAAGTCGCCATCATCGTGACCGATGCACCTCCGATCGCGCAAGCTTCGGTGAACAACGCTTCCCCGCTGCCTGGCGTTGCCGTCTTTTTCACAGCCACGGAATCCCGTGATTTTCAGGGTGACATCGCGTCCTATCATTGGGAGTTCGGAGACGGCAAGACAGGATCCGGGGAAACGATCCAGCACACCTACACTCTAGGCGGCTATTACGTAGTTACGCTGACGGTGACGGACGAGTCAGGCGAAACTGCCCAGACAAACCTGGGAATCAGCGTCCAACCGGGACAAAGCGACGGTGGGGGCGATTACCCGTCTTGCGGAGGAAGCGATTTTCAACCGCTGGCCATCATTACCAGTAAGTACTGGTCTTGTGCCGCCACCGGAAAGGTAGGGGAGGAGATTACGATGGATGGAGTGGCATCTCGTCCTGCCGTGGGTTCGATGGTTTCCTATCACTGGGACTTCGGAGACGGAAGTACGGGAACGGGAGCGTCGGTTTCCCACGTCTACAGCAAGTCCTGGACCTATGTCATCAAATTGACTGTTGTCGACGAAGGTGGGGGCATAGGCAGTGCAACCGGTTCAATCTCCATCGACAATTGCGAATAGCTGTCTCATCGGCTCGGATGTCAATTGCGGGGATTCGACTACGAATTCCCGCTTTCTTCTTGCTGTACTTGTAGGAAGTAGACCGAGTCGATGACATCTACGTCCAGCAACCTTCCTTCCGCATCGTAGTATTCGCTCACGACGACAATGGGGGCATTCGCGCGGATATCGATCAGTCCCCACAATTCCTTGTCAATGGGGAACACGGTCTCCGGCTTGAAATAGGCGGACCGATGCGGTGACAGTGTGAAATCGCTGTAGTTCTGCAATTCGCCTGAGGCATCGTAGACGTACGCAGTGCCGGTAATCGTGTCATCGCCAGGATTGATGACGCCGATTCCGGTGCGCCGATTTTCCGTATTGGCGAAATTGGAACCGTACCAGTAATAGACCACATCAAGCTCCTTGATCGACGATAATTGCGCTTGAAGGTTGATGACTGAGACCCATGAGGTTTCCGTCCCCAGCCACAGTCCGGCTTGGAGCAAGAGATTCGATTCGATGTTGAGCGAACCCCACGAGAATTCATTCGGTTCTTCGACGAAGTCGTTCAGGTAGAGCACGATCGATTGATAGGAATCCAATCCACGGGTGATGATTTGAATCAGCGTCCCTTCGGCATCGTACAGCGTAAGCGTGAACGCCTCCTCAGCATCGTATGCCGATGCATTGGTAAGGACGACGGCGGTGAAGGAGCCGGGGAGACAGCTGTAGTAGGTGGTGAAGGTTCTTGCTGCGGACAAAACTGACAGTGACAGGATGAGGGCAAATCCGACGAGCCAGCTAATCCATCGTTGCTTCATGACGCTCCTCCTGTTCGCAGCCTTCGTACATTCTCCCGGGGAAGGCTTGAGTCGCCAGCCAGTGGAAGCCCGAGGATTCGACCGAGATACTCGCCGGTGTACGAGTCAGCGATTTCCACGATGTCCTCCGGGGTTCCGGTTGCAATCACTAAACCGCCACCGTCCCCACCTTCCGGGCCCAGGTCGATGATCCAATCCGCCGTCTTAATGACGTCCAGATTGTGCTCAATCACAATGGCCGTGTTCCCGCTGTCCACCAGCCGGTGGAGCACTTCGAGCAGCTTGTGCACGTCGGCGGCATGCAATCCAGTCGTCGGCTCATCGAGGATATACAGGGTCTTTCCAGTCGAGCGCTTCGAAAGCTCCTTGGCAAGTTTGATGCGCTGCGCCTCGCCGCCGGAAAGCTCGGTGGCCGGTTGTTCCAGCGTAATGTAGGTCAAGCCGACATCGAACAGGGTCTGCAAGCGTCCCTTGATCCGAGGAATGTTCTCGAAGAATGCCAACGCCTCTTCCACCGATATGGCTAACACATCTGCTACCGACTTTCCTTTGTAACGAACCTGCAGCGTTTCGCGGTTGTATCGGCTACCTTTGCATACTTCGCAAGGAACGTAGATGTCAGGAAGGAAGTGCATCTCGATCTTTTCTCGTCCTTGGCCTTGGCACGATTCGCAGCGCCCGCCCTTGACGTTGAAGCTGAATCGGCCGGACGCATACCCGCGCAGCCGAGCATCCGGAGTCTTGGAAAACAGCAACCGGATGTCGTCGAACACTTTGGTGTAGGTAGCGGGGTTGGATCGTGGCGTGCGTCCGATCGGCGATTGATCAATCTCGATCACTTTGTCGATGTGCTGAATCCCCGTGATCTCGTCATGGGCCCCGGCTCTCCGCGCCGCCAGCTGCAGTTCATGAGCGACACCACGATAGAGGATGTCTTCTATCAACGTACTCTTGCCAGATCCCGACACGCCGGTCACGCACACGAACCGTCCCAACGGGAATTCCACATCGATCCCGCGCAGATTGTGCTCCGAGGCACCCAGCACTTTGAGAACGTGGCCGTTGCCCCTACGGCGAATCTTGGGTACTGGAATGGATAACTTCCCGGACAGATACTGCCCGGTGATCGACTTAGAACTTGCTTCCACCTCTTCTGGCGTTCCCGACACGACCACGCGTCCGCCGTGGACGCCGGCTCCGGGTCCCAGGTCGAGAATGAAGTCGGACTCCCGCATCGTCTCTTCGTCATGCTCCACCACGATGACCGTGTTTCCCAGATCACGGAGCCCTTTGAGCGTTTGCAGCAATCGCCGGTTGTCACGTTGATGGAGTCCGATCGACGGTTCGTCCAACACGTACAGCACACCGGTCAACTGGCTTCCGATTTGAGTAGCCAAGCGGATGCGCTGTGCTTCGCCTCCGGCCAGAGTTCCGGCTTGACGATTCAGCGTCAGGTAATTCAATCCGACAGACACCATGAATCCGAGCCGAGCGTTGATCTCCTTCAGGATCTGGACTGCGATCATCTCTTCTCGCGTGGACAGCGACAGGTTCTGAAAGAAGGTCAGTGCAGCCCGGATTGATAGCGCCGTCACTTCGTGTATATTGAGTCCGTCTACAGTGACAGCCAGGATCTCGGGCTTGAGCCGGGCTCCGTGGCATTCGGGACAAGGCAGAGTGGACAAGTATTGTTCCAGCTCTTTTCGCCAGTGATCGGACGACGTGTTGCGGTACCACCGTTCCATAGTCGGGACCATTCCCCGGAACGGACGCTCGATGGTGCGCTCGTATCCCGATGGGGACTTGTAGTGGAACGTGAGATTCTTCTCACCACTCCCGTACAGAATGACGTCAAGCTTCTTCTTGGGAATCTCTCCCAAGGGTTTTTCCCGCCCAATCTCCAGCATCTCGGCCAGTGCCGTCATCTGCGACTTGTACCAAGCGCTCGTCGAGTTGGCGAACGGAATCACACCGCCGTTCATCACACCCCGCCGCGGGTCGATGATCGACCCGGGATCAATCTCTTTGCGATAGCCGAGCCCGCTGCACACGGGGCAGGCGCCGAACGGGCTATTGAACGAGAACATCCTTGGCGACAATTCTTCGTAGCTGATACTGCAGTTGATGCAGGCATAGTGCTCGGAATAGAGATGCTCCTTGTTGTCCCCGGCGACGATGTTGACTAATCCGCCGCCGTGCTTAAGGGCCGTTTCGATGGACTCCGCGATACGCGATCGCTTGACCGGTTCGACCACCATGCGATCGACGACTATCTCGATGGTGTGCTTTTGCTGCTTGACCAACTCGATTTCTTCGTACAAGGTTCGCACCACGCCGTCCACGCGAACGCGGCTGAATCCTTCCTGTCGGATCTCGTCGAACGTCTTCTTGTATTCGCCCTTTCTGCCTCGCACGACTGGTGCCATGATTTGGATCTTTGTTCCCTGGGGCATACCCATGACCATATCGATGATCTGTTCGGCCGATTGTTGAGAAATCGGCTCTCTGCACTGCGGGCAATGAGGATGGCCGATGCGTGCGTACAGCAATCGCAAGTAGTCATAAATCTCGGTGACCGTACCTACGGTAGATCGCGGATTGTGTGATCGCGTTTTCTGATCGATGGAAATGGCAGGAGACAAGCCTTCGATCAGGTCGACGTCCGGTTTCTCCATCTGTCCGAGAAACTGACGAGCGTAAGCGGACAGCGACTCCACGTATCGTCGCTGCCCTTCGGCATAGATGGTATCGAACGCCAGCGAGCTCTTGCCCGAGCCCGAAATTCCGGTGATGACGATCAACCGGTCTCGGGGCAACTCGACGTCGATGTTCTTGAGATTGTGCTCTCGTGCTCCCTTGATATGGATGACGCTCATAGATCCTTCTTCAGTTTTCGGATTTCGTCGCGTACCGTAGCGGCCAATTCAAACTCCAACCGATCGGCTGCCGTATGCATCTTGTCCTCGAGATCTCTGATGAGGTCGAGCACCTCTTCCTTCGACTGCGGTTGCGGTCGTTCGCGAACCTCTTGAGGCTGCGCCTGAACGCCCCGAAGTGCTTGTACGATATCGGTGATTTCTCGTTCCACCGTCTTGGGGACGATGCCGTGTTCCTCATTGTACTTTGCCTGGATGGCCCGGCGCCGGTTCGTCTCGTTGACGGCGTAGCGAATGGAATCCGTCTGTTTGTCCGCATAGAGAAGCACCTTGCCGTGAACGTTTCGAGCCGCTCGGCCGATCGTCTGAATCAGTGAGGTTCCGGATCGCAAGAAGCCTTCCTTATCCGCATCCAATACAGCCACCAGCGATACTTCGGGGAGGTCGAGGCCCTCGCGTAACAAATTAATCCCCACCAGTACGTCGAACTTGCCGAGCCGGAGATCGCGCAGAATGTCGATGCGATCGAGCGTGTCGATCTCGGAGTGCAGGTAGCGGGCGCGGATGCCGACTTCGACCAGATACTCGGTCAGATCCTCGGACATACGCTTGGTGAGCGTGGTGATCAGCACGCGTTCGGAGCGCTCGATAACGGTGCGAACTTCTTCCAACAGATGATCGACCTGCCCCTTGACCGGATGGATCGTCACCTCGGGATCGATCAATCCGGTGGGGCGGATGAGTTGTTCAACGATCTTCTGAGAGTGATCGTATTCATAGGGACCGGGCGTGGCCGACATGAACACGACATGGTGTATGCGCTCCTCGAATTCGGTGAACATGAGCGGGCGGTTGTCCAGTGCGGAGGGCAGCCGGAAGCCGTAGTCCACCAACGTTGTCTTTCGAGATCGATCGCCGTGATACATGCCGCGAATCTGTGGTACGGTTTGATGCGACTCGTCGATCACGAGCAGGAAGTCCGACGGGAAATAGTCGATGAGTACAGAGGGAGGTTGTCCTACTCGACGGCCATCGAGGTGGCGAGAGTAGTTTTCGATACCCGAGCAATAGCCCATTTCTTGGATCATCTCGATGTCATAGCGCGTGCGCTGTTCCAGACGCTGGGCCTCCAGCAGTCGTCCCGATTCCTTGAACTGCTTGAGCCGTAATTCCAGTTCCGCACTGATGGCATCGACCGCCTGTTCCAGTCGTTCGATGGGAGTGATGAAGTGTGAGGCTGGGTAGATGTGTATTTCGTCGGTCTCGCGAATCGGGTGTCCGGTGATGGGATCAAGGATAGCGATCCGATCGATTTCGTCGCCGAAGAATTCCAATCGAATTATCTTCTCTTCATAGGCGGGAATGATCTCCAGTGTGTCGCCGCGGGCTCGGAACGTCCCTCGTTCGAATCCGATCTCGTTGCGCGTGTACTGCAGCTGAATCATCGATCGCATGATGTCGTCGCGATCCCTCATTTCGCCGCGGGACAGCGTCAGAGACATATCGCGATAACTGTCCGGTGATCCCAGGCCATAGATGCAGGAAACCGAAGCCACAATGATGACGTCGCGCCGCTCGAACAGCGAGGACGTAGCGGCATGACGCAGTCGATCGATCTCGTCGTTGATCGATGAATCCTTCTCGATAAAGGTATCCGTTTGGGGCATGTAAGCTTCAGGTTGGTAGTAGTCATAGTACGACACGAAGTAGTGCACGGCGTTGTCCGGGAATAGCTCGCGCAGCTCGCCGCAAAGCTGAGCGGTCAGCGTCTTGTTATGGGCGATGATGAGTGTGGGGCGTTGAATCTCTTGGATGACGTTGGCGATGGTGAATGTCTTCCCCGTTCCCGTCGCACCCAAC
>DAOVHV010000065.1 GCA_030671645.1 bacterium
CGTCTTCTTTCACGAGATTGGCTGCTCGCATTGCGCACGCACCGAAGCATTCCTCGAATCGATCCACCCCAACTACCCACAGCTTGAGATCCTGCATTACGAAATCTCTGAGCCGGAGTCGTTGGGGCTTCTCGCCGGTCTCTTGGCTGCATATGGCGTCGAGAAAGATTCCGTTCCCATGATTTTCATCGGCAACGTCGCTTGGATCGGGGGAACCTTCTTCGGGCTATACGACGAACCCTACACCGTCTCGGGCCGCGCCGCTGAGATGACGTTGGAAAGCGCCATACAACTGGCGATCGAAGAAAACGCCACTTCGCCGTTGGATCGAATCGAGGAAACAAATACGGCCAGCTTGACTGAAGGACTCACTACTCTAGCCGTCATTGTGGCTGCCGCCATTGACTCGGTCAATCCGTGCACGTTCGCCGTCCTTGTACTTCTGTTGGGAACGTTGATCATGGCGGAGCGCAAGGGCAAGAAGGGGCTCGTTCTGAAGGCCGGTTTGGCGTTCACAGCTGCCGTCTACATCACGTACTTCCTGTTGGGCATCACCGCGTATAAGCTTACCGCGTTCGCCAGCGTTCAGAAGCCATTTATCATCGCTGTCTCTTGCCTGGCCGTCTTGCTTGGGTTATGGAACATGAAGGACTTCTTCGCCTATGGCAAGTGGTTCAGCATCGAAGTCCCGAAACGTTGGCGCCCCACAGTGAAGCGACTGACGACTTCAGTCGTTTCCATACCCGGCGCATTCTTCGTGGGAATTCTCGATTCTCTGTTCTTGCTGCCTTGCTCATCGGGGCCGTACCTCGCCATTATGGCCCTGCTGCACATGAACTTGCCGAATTCAAGCTCGGGAACAACCGATTCGGTGGCAATCCTGTACTTGTTGCTTTACAACCTGATCTTTATCCTACCGCTGTTGATCATCACGTTCGCCGTCCATTTTGGATACACAACCACGGCACGTGCCGAACGGTGGAGATCAGCGCGTTTGGGCAAGTTGCACCTGGCCTCGGGAATTCTTATGTTCTTGCTCGGCGCCGGTATGTTGGCGGCCGTATTCATGGGGTGGTTGTAGAATGAGATTAGTAACGGCAGTCCTGGCCACACTGTGTATCTGCCTTGTTGCCTCCATTCCGGCAATCTCTGACGCCTCGGATCCCATCATCATCGCCTTCTATGAGGATGGATGTCCAAGCTGTGAAGAAATGGAAGAGCTGCTCACAGGGATGATGATCGGTACGCCGGAAACAGCTATTGCTCGTTACGAAATCACCGAGTCGGAGTCGATGGAGTTGCTGGTCGCGCTCGCAAAAGCCTACGACATCGAAGTGCCGTCCATGGTTCCCATCGTGTTCGTAGCGGAAGATGTCATCATCGGAATGGGGCGGACGCAAGAATTCTCGCTACGGAACGCCATTGGCGATTGTCTTTCCCTGGGCTGCGAATCCCCCATTGCACGGCTCCCGCTTTCCCAGCTGCGAGCCGACTTGCCGAGACTTGCTCTGTTCCTCGTGATGTTCCTCGCGCTCGCCTGGTTCCAGCTTCGTTAGTTCGTACTACAGGACGCAATTGCGCGTATACTAGGTCGAGTAGACGGGAATTGGGCGTGTGATATGGTCGAATCGAAGCATTCGGAGCTTGCCGATCTTACTAACGAGCGACTGATCGACACGCTTCGGCGTGCGATCGCAGGAGAATCCGAAGACCGATCTCCTTCGGAACTTCGCGAGGAGATCGTGAATCGAAACATCGGACTGGTGAAATCCATCGCGCTCAAATTCCGTAACTCGGGAGAGCTGCTCGACGACCTCATCCAAGCCGGGTACATCGGCTTGCTCAATGCTGTTTCCAACTTTGATTTGGCCCGTAGTAACCGTTTCTCGACATACGCCAGTTATCTGATTCAGGGGGAAATCCGCCACTACATTCGCGACAAACACTCCACCATACGCATCCCGCAGTGGGTACAAACCATGAATCGCCGCATTAAAGAAGCAGAGGAAGACATCTTCCAACAACAAGGTCGACCACCGACGTTGTCGGAATTGGCCGCCAAGGTCGAATTGCGAGAGGAGCAGGTCAGAATGCTGTTGCGCGGCCGCGAATCGATGGTGTATGTTTCCATCGATCAGGATCGCCGATCTGGAGATCCAAATCCAACACTACCCACCACGGAGCGCTTAATTGCAGAATCCAATGGCCTCTCCTTTGATATTCGCATGCGAATCCTGGCCGCCATTGAGCAGTTGACTGACATTCAGCAAGGAATAGTCCAAGGGTTGTTCTATCAAGGAAAGAGCCAATCGGAAGTTGGCAAGGAGATGGGAATCTCGCAGCGACAAGTGTCGAGAATGAAGGAGAGCATCCTTTCGGAGCTGCGAGAAGCCTATCAGCCGGAAGATGTAAACTAAGAGTCGCCTGCATTAGGAATAATCGCAGCAGCATGGGGGAGATCGCATTGATAGAGGCAAAAGAGGGTAACGATCTACTTACCCTGATTGGAACAGCCATTGAGCAGCTTCGGCAAAGCATCGAGTTGTTCGAGACGTCGTCTCAAGCAGAGGGAGTTACCCGTCTCTCATCCGTGATTCGTGAGATCGACACCTACATGGATCAAGCCCACGACGATCCGCTGTTGCAGCTTGCGCGCATCGATGTTTCCAGTCTTGCCACCGATCTGAAGGATATCAAGAGCGATCTGGTCGCCGTGATCGCGCAAGTGGATGACTCATCCTCTCCCTAGCATGACCGCCAAGCCTTATGCCCTCATCACGGGAAGCACAAAGGGAATTGGCTTCTTCATTGCAAAAGAACTCGCGGAGTGTGGGTTTATACCCATCCTTAACTATCGAGAGGATGATGAAGTCGCCGATCGTGCCCTCAGTGAGATCAAGGCCATCTGTGGAGAGGCATTGGCCATTCAAGCCGATGTAACAACGGAATCCGGAGCGAGATCATTATTTGATTCCATATCGAAACGTGGCGCCGTCGCCGATTTGCTGATCAACAACGTGGGCCGGTTCTTGCGCAAGCCGTTTCTCGAGACATCGCTCGGCGAGTGGCACGCCATCCTCGACAGCAACTTGACCAGTGCCGTCCTGTGCTGCCAACAGGTACTTCCTTCCATGCGGGAACGAAAGCAGGGACATATCATCAACATCGCAGCGATGCATGCCTCCCGGATTCGAGCCAGGCCGCATACACTGCCCTACGCCATCGCCAAGTCCGGCATCATTCATCTCACGCAAACTCTCGCCAAGACGGAAGGATCTTATGGAATTCGCGTGAATGCCGTGTGTCCGGGGTTCATTGCTGGTGGAGAACACACGCACGCCGAATACACCAACAGGGTTTCGCTGGGTCGCCTTGGTCAGCCCGAAGAGGTTGCGAAAGTGGTCGGGTTTCTCGCGTCGCAAGACGCGAGCTACGTTACAGGCGCTGTTCTCAACGTGCACGGAGGTGCACTGCTTTAGCAGCAGAATACCTCTGCATCAACCATTGAATCGACTAGTTGCCAACTTCCGCTTGATACCCACCGTTTGCCTGTTCTACCGTAATCAAAGTGGTTTGCTGTTCCCGCACCAACACATTGGTCAGCGTAATGGGGGGAGTGGCATCAATCACGATGGTGTAGGTCCCTGTGGGCAGCTGCGGTCCCGAGTCGCCCAGCCGGCCGGTGAAAACGATATTGCCTTCGGTGTCATAGACCGTGTAGCTAAACGGTGCCGCCATACTCAGGGCCTGACGCAGTTCTTCGCTGTTTTTCGCGTCGTAATACACGCCTTTGGTCACCTGAGCAATCTCGACCAATTGGTCTCGTGCGGGAATATTGCGGCTGATATCGAAGCCGACCACGTGAATGCGCAAATCGTATCCGAGGGCGATCAGGTCTTGGGCAGCCTGAACAGGATCTCCTCCACACGTTTCCATGCCGTCACTGATCAGCAAGATCAGTTGGGGATCGGTCATACTGGTCAAATCCGCCTTTGTTTGCTCCAATGCGTAGGCGATCGGTGTCGCTCCTGCCGGCTCAACGGCGCGAATCTCCGCCTGCAGGAGTTGACGTTGAATCGGCCCCACCGGAGTAATCAGTTCGCTCCGTTCGCAGCCGCCGAATTCGCGAATTCCAATAACCGCTCCATCGGGGAGATCATCCAACAGATCGATGATGACATCTTTGGCAACATCGATCTTGGCTTGTCCGTCGATCACTTCCAGCATACTGGATGACGTATCCAGGATGATCAGGAAGGTGCTGGGTGTGCTCTCAAAGGCAAACGCCAGATCTCCGACCGGGAGAAGCTCGAGGCTTCCGAACGCCTCTCCCGTGATAACAACTTCCGCTCGCCCCATCGCACCTACTGCATCAATGCTCGGGCCAGGGCAATCCGAATGATCTTCGTCAGCGGGGACATCACTCAGCCGCACGTAACGGAAGGTATCATTTGCGTTGACGTAGGGAGCGATGTCTATGGCTCCCGGATACCCGACGATTTCTCCCACGAAGATGAAGGAATAGCCATCCGAGCTGATTTCTACTCGAGCCGGATTCTGGTTGGTGTTATAGATGAACAGGTCGTTGCCAGGGACATCGATCAGCACATTGTCGACGAACTCCAACACGAGGTATCCTCGATTGTCGATCACGCTCAATCGGAATCCTAACGAAACTGCGTTTGTGTCGCAGCCGTCGCAGCCGTCGCAGCCCTCACAATACGCGTCGGGCGGTCCGAGCGCCTCCTCGGGATCATCGAATGCAGCCCGCACGCAACTTGCAACGAGGAAATCGACGACGCGATCAGCAAAAGCCGCATCCCCATGTGGAAACGTGATTCCGAAGTACGTCGCCGGCTCCGACCGGAGACCCGGACTGACCAGCACCACCAAGCAGACAATCAAAAGACAATGAATAACCCATCGAAGGACCATCCTGGCCTTCATCCCGTCACCTCCGCCTCTTGGGATTCCACCGTGTTGCACCCATTGTATTCATCATAGAACGATTTGCTACAGAAGGCAAATAGACTGCTTCCCGATAGGGTTTCCATGTTTCCCAAGTTGGATGGATTCGGTTGACGGTCAGGAGTCCGTTGGCTAACATCACGCAAGTTGCCGAGGTGGCGGAATTGGCAGACGCGCATGGTTGAGGGCCATGTGGACTTTAACGTCCGTGCGGGTTCAAGTCCCGCCCTCGGCACCAAATTGAAACGGAGAGCGCGCCTATGCGAATCCTATTAGATGTGATGGGAGGAGATTGCCCCTCGGAAGAACTCGTCAAGGGAGGCATCGAGATAGGACGTCTCCGTGGCATCGAAATTGCATTCGCAGGTGATCCTCAACTCATTGAATCCGCATTGGTGGAATTCGGCGTCACCACCGATCGATTGTTTCACATCATTCCCTGTTCACAAGTCATTCAGATGGATGCCCCCCCAGTGAGGGCCGTCAGAGACAAATCCGACTCTTCGCTCATCCGTGGTCTGTGCGAACTGAAAGCGGGAACTGTCGATGCATTCGTATCACCCGGGAACACGGGAGCCGTCGTGGCCGGATCGCTCTTCACTTTGGGACGTATCCCAGGCATTCCACGGCCAGGGATTCTCGCCCCGCTCCCGACATTGGAAGGCAGAGACATCTTCCTCATCGACGTCGGGGCGACTTCGGACTGTCACGCCGAACATCTGGTACACTTCGCCAAGATGGGAAGCACATACGCCGAGGAAGTCATTGGCATCGGGAATCCTGCCGTCGGGCTATTGAATATCGGGAGCGAACAGGGAAAGGGGAATCGATTGATGACGAAAACTTACTCACTCCTTGAATCCGCCGATCTCCGTTTCGTGGGCAACGTCGAAGCCCATCAACTCATTCAGACACGACCGGCCGACGTGATTGTATCCGACGGTTTCATGGGCAATATCTGTCTGAAGGCGATTGAGGGCAGCGTTTCCGCCGTCACGCACCTGCTCAAGCAAGCGATTCGCAAATCCGCCATCTCGAAACTCGGTGCCTTGTTGATGAAGCGAGCGTTCGCATCACTGCGAGCCGCGATATCGTACCAGGAACGAGGCGGCGCTCCATTGCTTGGCGTCAACGGCATCGTCGTCATCGCCCACGGCAGATCGAATGCCGAGGCCATCGGAAGCGCCATCGATGTAGCTCGCCGCGAAGTGGAAGCCAATCTTGCGGAGCAGATCTCCCTACGTATCCCGCGA
>DAOVHV010000163.1 GCA_030671645.1 bacterium
GGAGAATGGATCTCCGAGAACGACCTGGCCGCCGGTGTCACGCGAATGGCCCCGGCTATCGAGGCGCTTGGTGAGGTTCCGAGTCAATTCGAAGTGATTACGGCGTTGGCGTTCGAGCATCTGGCCCGGTCAGACATCGAACTCGGCGTCATTGAAGTGGGGTTGGGAGGCCGATTCGATGCCACCAACGTGGTTCGTCCCGAACTGGCTATCCTTACAAACGTGACCCTGGATCATCAGGCTATCCTTGGAGATACGGTGGAGGCCATCGCCTGGGAAAAAGCGGGGATTGCCAAAGCCGATACTCCATTGTTGATAGGAGATGTGGCAGCCTCTGTGAGCGAGATTGTCCGCGCCGAATGCGAGAAGACTGGAGCGGTCCTGAAAACGGTCGATGGCATCGACGTGAAGAGGCGCTCGCGTAATTGGGATGCCGCCGTCTTTCAGGTGAAATGGGATGGGAAGGTTCGAAAGCTGGAAATCCCTTTGATCGGCTCGGCTCAAGCCGACAACCTGTGTCTTGTCTTGGGTGCGATTGCCGAATTGCGTGCGCGCGGCTTTGGGATCCCCGACAACGCCGTTGTCGAAGGACTGCGATCGGTACAATGGCCGGGGCGATTTGAAGTCATTCGGAAACGGCCGACTATCGTACTGGATGGCGCTCATAATCCGGCTGCAATCCGGGTGCTGGCATCCGATGTCGTCGATCTTGTCCCAAATCCTGAGCGTCGATGTCTTCTGTACGGATCACTGGTTGACAAGGATGTGGATACCGCTCTGGCGTCTCTCCGGGATGCCTTCCTTGCGATCGGAATCTGCGCTTCTGATAGTCCGCGAGCGCTTCCTATCGATCGGTTGCTCGAGGTGGCGCAAGGACACTTTCAACAGATCTCACAGTATCATTCGATTGCTGAGGGAATAGAATCATGGATGTCACGAGCGAACGCTGAAGATATTCTCGTAATTGCGGGATCACTGACAGTGGTGGGAGAAGCTAGACGTTGGCTTATGGAGGAGATTTGAGCGATTCGATCGAGCAGTTGAAGGCGGCAGGATTACCGAGGCATGTGGCCATCATCCTCGATGGCAATGGGCGATGGGCGCTGCAACGGGGCCTATCTCGCGCCGAAGGGCATGTAGCCGGAGCAAAGGCAGTCGAGCGTCTGATTCAATTCGCAGGGAGAGAACTGGGTTTGGAGTACTTGACCTTGTTCGCATTCTCAGCCGAGAACTGGAATCGATCCAAACAAGAAGTGGGTGCCCTGATGGCACTGCTCAGGCAATTTGCACTGGAGAAACTGCCCGAATTGAAGGAGGCAGGAATCCGGGTACGCGTTGTCGGTGACTTGTCTTGCCTTCCGAAGGACACGCGCGAGGCCGTGGAACACGTCATCGCGGAGACTCAAAATGGCAACAGGCTCAATCTGACGATCGCTCTCAATTACGGTTCGCAACAGGAAATCGTTCGCGCTTGCCGGAAGATCGTTCACGCAGTGATTTCCGGGGAGCTAGACAAAGGCGAGATAGACCGAGCAACGTTTGCAGCGAATCTGTATATGACCGGAATCCCCGATCCCGACCTGATCATTCGCACGAGCGGCGAGCAGCGATTGTCCAATTTCCTTCTCTGGCAGGCCGCCTATTCAGAGTTTTCTTTCCCCGAAACCCTCTGGCCCGATTTCACACCCGAGGAGTTCATGAAGATACTAAAGGAGTATCAGACCCGAGATCGGCGATTTGGGGCAGTGGAGGGGGAATAGGTTCATGAATCTGCTGAAACGACTGGTAAGTGCCGCGGTTGCCATGACTGTCATCTTCTTCGTTCTTTACATTGGTTCGCGATTTGAAGTTCAGTGGATTGTTGGATTGCTGCTGCTGATCGTTGGCTATCTAGCGTCGATCGAGTATCTGCAGCTGATGAAGCGGCTGGACATTCTGTTAGCGGCTCCTGAGTTCTTGATCTGGGTGCCCGTGCTTACGCTGAGCTTCATCTTTTTCCACGGCCGATACGCTGAAGTCATATTGATGTTGGCCATTGCCTATCAGGTACTGCGGTATCTTGGGGAAACGCCACATCGCATAGGGCTCACTCAAGCCGCTGCCGGCGTCTTCGGGCTGCTCTACATTCCCTGGCTGCTGCATTACTTCTATCTCATCTACCTGGGCGGCGTTGGTCAAAAACCGCATGTGGGGGCAATCAACGCGTTGGTCGTCTTGCTGATGGTGTGGGGATACGATGCAGGCGGCTATTTCGTGGGCAAGTTTCTGGGGCGGCACAAGGCATTTCCTACGGTGAGTCCTAACAAAACCTGGGAGGGCGTGATTGGTGGATTCGCGCTCACCGTTGTTGGAGCGATGGTGGGCGCCTCCTTGTCGCCGGTTTGGCGTGAGCTTATCTACTGGGATGGATTCTTTCACGTGCTGATTGCGGCTTTCCTGGTGGGCTGGGCTACGCAGTTGGGCGACCTGTTCGCGTCAAAACTGAAACGGGCGGCCGATGTCAAAGACTCCGGCACCTTCCTTCCCGGCCATGGCGGAACGATCGATCGCATTGACGGTCTGTTGTTTGCCTTGCCCGTGTTCTACTTCTACTTCCACTACATCGTGCGCTTCTTCTGACGAATGGCACGTGTGCCGGAGGCGACATGAAGCTGTTTCTGCAATCGGCTTACCTTTCTTCGGCCATCTCGCTGGTCTATATTGCCCTTCTTTATCGCAGTCATCCGTTTCGGCGGTTGCCCATTGTTTCAATCCTCTCCACGTTCACGGTAGGGATGTTTGCCGTGGTTCCCGTGGTTCTTATCTATCGATTCATCCCCTGGCTGAATCCTGATGGACTGTTGGGCGCAGTGCTGGTGGCTCCTGTTGTCGAGGAATCTGTGAAGCTTGTTCTGTTTGCGGTCACAGTAAGGCGTTTGGGGTACCCGAGCCTGATCGAGCCGTTGGACTATGCCATCTACTTCGGCATTCTTGGCGTGGGCTTCGGAATTTACGAAGATTTTTGGTACATCTTCGGAACAACTTATGCTTCTTGGATTTCAGGAGACCACAGCCATTTCATCGAGGTGTTCCGCTGGATGGCGTACGCGCGCTCCTTCCCCGGACACGTGCTGTTCAATGCGATGGCCGGGTTTCTCCTAGGTTGGGGACTGTGTCAAGTTGAGGGGAAGACTCGATGGATCTGGTTCGCCGGCGCCTTCCTGATAGCGTTTGTTTCCCACGGTTTGTTTAACTTGGCTGCCAGTCAACGAGGCACGCTGCTGCTGTGGAGCTTGGTCGTCCTGTACGTGGGA
>DAOVHV010000007.1 GCA_030671645.1 bacterium
CCTCGATCGACGCAAGGTCATGATTGGCATGAACTTGATCAATGCCATCATCTCCGGCGCAGCAGCATTCCTAATGTTCGCTAATGTGCTGCAAGTTTGGCACGTTTATGTATTCACAGGACTGAGCGCAACGGCAATGGCGTTTCACCGGCCGTCTCTGCGATCGTCGATTCCCAATCTGGTTCGCGAAGAGCAGTTGACGCGTGCCAACTCGTTCTACCAAATATCGCGTGGCATCTGTGGGCTCGGAGGGTTGCTTCTGGGAGGTATTCTCGTTGGCTCGATCGGTGTAGTGCCCACGCTTGTGCTCGATGCAGCGACGTTCTTGCTGGCCGGGATCTCTTTGTTGCTGGTCGCGTTCCCTTCTCCCAGAACGTCGCGAGGTGAAAGCTGGAAGACGATTCTGCAGGATACGGTCAGCGGATTTCGGTTCCTACTCAACCACAGGAGCCTGTTCTACTTGATCCTGCTATTTGCGTTGATCAACTTCCTTCTTGCCCCCATCGGAGTCTTGTTCTCCATTATGGCCAAAGACGTGCTTGATGCAGGTCCCGAGGGATTCGGAATGCTAAATGCAGCCATATCGGTAGGCTTTCTCGTGGGTGGGCTCCTTACTGCCTCTCTGAAGCGATTTCGGCGTCATGGACTCGGGATTCTCCTGGGATTGTTGGCGATCGGAGTACTGATTACCTTCTTCGGAGTGTCGGCAAACCTATATGTGTCGCTCGGAATCTTGGCTGTGCTGGGGATTTTCGTGGCCGTCGTCAACGTGTTTGAGTCTGTTATCTTCCAGACCCGTGTTCCCAACGAACTTCAGGGCCGAGTCTTCGCAGCACAGTTTGCGATTTGCGACGGGCTTCAACCCATATCCTTGGCTGTCATCGGGGGCTTGCTCGCTTTGGTGTCGGCTCCAGCCGTCCTCATTGGCAGCGGCATCGCAGTGGTTCTGGCCGGCTTCGGAGGCTTCTTCATCAAAGGTTTGAGAAGATTCTGACAGCTGACAGGGCCTCCAGTTCTTCCTCGAGCGATGGGATTTCATCTCGGCCCAGCCGTATCTGCTTCTGTTGACGAAGGCCATTGAGCGCTCTTCGCATTGATGGAGAGTTCGTACCCCTTTGACACGATACGAGCGTTCGGTGAATATGTGTTCCCGGCGATTGTCTAGAATTCCGACCGACGAGGAAGAATCGCATTATAATGAAGTTGGCAGCGAGCCTTATGAAGGAGGGCGCACACATGAAACGCTTGATGGTGCTAGTGGTTGTTCTCTCTTTGCTCATCTCGGCGGCGATTGTTGTTAGTGCGAAGAAGCCAATTAATGTTGGTGGCACTGTCTATCTAGCGACATCTCCGATCAACGTGGGCGGAACATTCGAGGGAACATCCCCGATCAACGTTGGAGGAACGTTCGAATCGACCTTCTCGCCGATCAACGTTGGCGGAACTTAGATTCGAGCGAAATTGAGCCGATGCTCTATGTCGGAGTTCTAATGTCGAGGGCGGCTGAAAAGCCGCCCTTAATCATTTAGATGGCAAGGCTCAAAGCTTCCTCGCACTGCTTACCTGTTAGTCTCAAGGTCACAGAAACAATCAAGTGGTACAATACCCGCATATCTCGCGAGGATGATTCTACAGGAAGCAATGATCTTGCAGAGATCGAAAGGACAGCACCGTGATTGATGGCCTGACGATTCGACATCGTGAAGAAGTAGCTGATCGAGTTGACAAGCGATCAACATCCTTGGAGCTGCTTGCAGTCAGCGGTTCCTTGGAGGTGACTCGACAGCGTATTGAGGCGGGAAAGCACTTCAACCTCTACGCTGCTGATGAATGGTCGGGTTTCGAGTTCATGTACATACTGAGTGGGGTGCTCACGCTGGAGGACAGCGAAGGTGGCGAGATTCCGATTCAAGTCGGTGACTATCTCTACCACAACGGATTGCCGGAGAAGGCGTACTTCCGTGTTAAAACGGACGTTGAGTTGCTCATGGTCTGCACTCCCCCGAGCTTTCATCTCATTCGAGACGATATGCAAGAGATGATGGCACTGGCAAGATCTGTCGAAGAAAAGGATCCTACAACCGAGGGACATTGCTCCCGTCTTGAACGGCTGGCGATACTCACTGGAGAGCGGCTGGGACTGCCTGGCAAGCAGCTGGTAGCATTGTCCTATGGGGCGTATCTTCACGATATTGGGAAGGTCATGGTCCCTGACACGATCCTCGGGAAGAGTGCTTCCCTCACAGACGACGAGTGGAGGGAAATGCAGAAGCACCCTGATCATGGCGCTGACATGCTGAGCAAGAAGGAGTATCTCACAGGGGCTGCTGAAGTTGTTCGCGCCCACCACGAGCGGTTTGATGGAACCGGATACCCGCGTGGCCTCAGCGGAAAAGAGATACCCATTGGAGCCCGCGTAGTCGCAGTTGTGGACAGCTACGATGCCATTACTTCGACGCGTCCCTACCAAGTAGCTCTTGCCAAAGAAGAAGCAATCCGAGAGCTGGTGAACAACGCAGGAACACAATTCGATCGAAGAGTTGTGGCGGCCTTTATTGAAATTATCGGGGATGAGAAGGCGGACGCCGGTGTTGAGTAAGCTGTTGACATCCCGCTGGAAACATCTGATCCGGCTCGTTCCGCTGGGAGCGGTCGTTGGTTTAGTTTTTGGTTTCTTGTTTCACGATCTTCTCTACGGGCTTTTCGCCGGCTGCGTCTTCGGGCTTCTGCTTGGTCTTATGCTTGCCGTTAGAAACCCATCCTAGTAACCAAGAAAAGACCCCGCTCCGTGGGAGCGAGGTCTATCAATAATCTCAATCATCTCGCAGGAGCTCTAAAGCTTGTCTCCCAACCGGTTCTTGATGACGCGGTCCAGGTTCGGCAAGCCGATTTCCTGCAATTCGTAGCGGACGCGCGTGGCGGGAACCGGGAACGTCAACAAGCGGCCAAGGTCGATGGGTGTGCCGATGACAATGGCATCACACTCGACGCGATTGATGGTTTCCTGGAGATCGCGAATCTGCTGATCGCCGTATCCCATTGCTGGGAGAAGTTGTCCGATCTTAGGATACTTGCGATAGGTTTCGGCGATCGAATCTACGGCGTAGGGGCGCGGATCGACCAGCGTTTCGGCACCGAAACGCTTTGCGGCAATGACGCCGGCGCCATATTCCATACCGCCGTGTGTAAGTGTGGGGCCGTCTTCGATGACGAGAACACGCTTCCCTCGGATAATCGACGGATCGTCGACTTGAATCGGCGAAGCAGCTTCGATAATGGTGGCATGCGGGTTCATGTCGTGAACGTTCTCGCGCACGAAGTGGATGTCTTCCAGCGAAGCCGTGTCGACCTTGTTGATGATAATGACGTCGGCCAGCCGCACGTTGACACCGCTGGGGTAATACAGCAGCTCGTGTCCGGCGCGATGCGGATCCACGACCACGATGGACAGGTCGGCGTGATAGAATGAAAAGTCGTTGTTGCCGCCGTCCCAAATGACGACGTCGGCTTCCTCTTCCGCCTGACGGAGGATCTTCTCGTAATCGACACCGGCATAGACGATGGTGCCGGCGGCGATGTGTGGTTCATATTCCTCGCGTTCCTCGATGGTGCATTCGTGCAGATCGAGATCTTCGAACGTCTCGAAACGCTGCACTTCCTGCTTGACGAGATTGCCATAGGGCATCGGATGGCGAATCACGGCCAGTTTCTTGCCCTGCGCCTTCAAGATCTCGGACACGCGGCGCGTGGTTTGGCTCTTCCCCGCCCCCGTGCGAACCGCCGTGATGGAGATCAACGGCTTCTTGGACTTGACCATGGTCGATTCCGGACCAAGCAGCATGAAATCGGCGCCGGCGGCGTTGACGATGGCCGAACGCTCCATGACGTACTGATGAGAAACGTCGGAATACGCAAACACCACGATGTCGATGTTCTGTTCTTTGATGATGGAGACAAGATCTTCTTCGGCAAGGATCGGAATGCCGGCTGGATAAAGGCTTCTCGCCAGCGCAGGGGGATACATCCGGCCCTCGATATCCGGAATTTGTGTGGCGGTGAATGCCACCACTTCGTAACTGTCATCTTCTCTGAAATAGGTGTTGAAATTGTGGAAGTCGCGCCCGGCTGCTCCCATGATGACGACGCGTCTTTTCATGTTACGTTCCCCCTTTCATTGCCTGGTGCGGCAGATCATAACCACTGGCTGAGACAACGTCCATGCAGTTTGAGGTTGTGGGATCGTGCGTTATCATCATCCCATGTCGTTAGCCAACAAGATCACGATTGGACGTTCACTACTCATTGCCCCAACTGTGGTTTGCTTGCTGATGGGCTATCGAACGATAGCCTTGATTCTGTTCGGAATCGCGTGTGCGGGCGATGTACTGGACGGCATGGTGGCTCGGGCGCGCAACGAGATCACGACGTTGGGCAAAGTGCTCGACCCGGCGGCGGACAAGGCGCTTTATGTGGCCTTATTCAGCTCGTTGTACGTGATGGGCGAGCTGCCGACGCTGGCGTTCGTCCTGTTCCTCATTCCGCAAGTGGCGCTGGGACTCGGTGCCTTTGTGTTGCGATTTGGAAAGCGAGCAGTGCAGTCGGCGCGAATTACTGGGAAAGTTGCTTCTTGCGTGTCTTTCATTGCCTTATCGTTCTTGATCGCAGATTGGCCGGCCGCGATCGAGATTCTCTACGCGGCCATCGGTCTTACCTACATTGCATCCTTTGATTACCTGGTCGGGGCGTTGCGTATTCAATCCAAGGTTTCGTAAGGAAACGTTGGGAAGTTTTCAGGTACTGGAGAACGGAACTCCATTACCTCATTTCGGATTGGATGTCGAATCACCAATCTCCAGGCATGTAGCATGAGCCGATCGGCTTCGTTGCCGCCATATTTGTCGTCTCCGCGCACGGAGTGTTCGATGTAGCGAAGATGCACACGGATCTGGTGTGTTCTCCCCGTCCGGGGACGAACCCACAGCAGGCTTGAATCCTCTAGCTCCGAGAGCACTATGAATTCGGTTTGAGCTGGACGTCCACCGGCCTGGATGCTCATACGCTGGGGCATAGCCGGATCGCGACCGATAGGGGCGTCGATGAGGCCTTCGGTTTCTTGGAAGACTCCGTCGACCACGGCGATGTAATGCTTCTTGGTGGTGCGATCCGAGAATTGCCGCTTCAATGATTCGAGCGTCTCCAACGTTCTTGCGATCACGATAACGCCACTCGTTTCCTTGTCCAGGCGATGAACGACTCCGGGTCGAGCGGGATCGTCGGACACGGGCAGTTCCCGATCGACCAACAATCCCTCAACGAGCGTCGTTTCGATTGTTCCGGCGCCAGGATGAATAACCAGTCCCGAAGGCTTGTCGATGACAATCAAATCCGAATCTTCATACAGGATGGATAAGGGAATGGGATGCGGAGACAGGATCGGTCTGTCCGGGATATCCCATTGAATGCGATCTCCCTCGCGAACTCGATGCGAAGGCCGACAAACGCTCTCTCCGGAAATGGTTACTTTGCCGGCACGAATCTCCTGTTGAATCTCGGTTCGCGAAAGCTGGGGAAATGCGTTTGCAAGGACTCGGTCGATGCGTCTTCCCAATTGTTCGGAATCAGCTTGGATGATCAACTCAGCCATCGAAGAACTCCTATTTTCAGTTTGTGACATTTGGGGAATCGTCGTATAATACGTAACTCGCGGTCGAATGGGAAAGACGGTGTGTCGTCATCGATGGCGGCACTGTTTTCTTAATGGGGTATGGGTAAGGCGGTTGTGTAACAAGGATCTTGACTTCTCTCATGGGATGAGGAGAGAGGAAGTCTGGGGATGGAACGAAGATGAACATTGAGTTTATCGAAGCACTAGAAGAGATGGCGAAGGAGAAAGGGATCCCGCGAGAGGATCTCTATGATGCAATTCGCAAGGGTCTGGCTGTCGCCTACGAAGAAGAGCACGGCGAACAGGATGAGGTCGAGGTAGAAATCGATACTCATTCGGGCGACATTCATATCAACGGTGAGCGTATCGAACTGGCCAAATTCGGGCGCATTGCCACCAAGAAGGCTGAAGAAACCATTCGTCAGGAGATCGTTCAACGCAGGCGAGAGATCATCTATGACCTGTATGTCAACCGTGTTGGCGAGCTCATCAGCGGTTCGATCCACCGATTCGAAGGCAAGGACGTTTGGGTCAACCTTGGTGAAGCGGAAGCGATTCTTCCTGAATCCGAGCGCATTCCCGGCGAGCGCTATCACGCCGGGCAACGGCTTCGATGCTATCTTGTGTCGGTCGAGGAGACCCAAGGCGATCCAAGAATTCTACTATCCAGAGCCGCCCCGGAATTCGTCGAGCAGCTCTTACGTCTTGAAGTCCCGGAGATCGAGGAGGGCATCCTGATCGTTAGGAAGATTGCGCGGGAAGCCGGGCGCCGCAGCAAAGTGGCGATCGAATCGCTCGATCGAAATGTCGATCCGGTAGGGACTTGTGTCGGTGCTGGTGGGTCTCGGGTTCGTGTTGTCACTCGGGAACTCTCAGGCGAGAAGATCGATCTCATCCGCTGGAGCGAAGACACGGTTCAACTCCTGAAGAATGGACTTGAGCCGGCATCGGTGATTTCGGTTGAACTGGATGAGGAAACCCGATCCGCCAAGGTCCTTATTCCCAACGACGAGCTTTCTTTGGCGATTGGAAAAGGCGGTCAGAACGTGAGGTTGTCCGCCAAACTGGTCGGATATGATGTTGAGGTCTCGAGCCCGGAAGAAGAGGGCGCGTGACCGGGCATCGTTCTTAACGATGAAATCACCGATTGAGCGGCTGCTTGAGGGTGTCTTCCGCATCGGCCGGTACCATGCATGGTGGGTCGTCATCGCCTGGTTCGTGGTAACTGGATTGGGCATCTATTACTCCCTCGACATTCCATTCCGCGGGGCATTTTTGGACTTGTTGCCTCGCAACGATCCTCTCATCGACGAATACCGGGAAAACGAGAAATACTTCGGCGATGCCGTCGGCCTACTCCTCGAGTTGATTGGTGAGATTCCCGACTCTGAAGAGGATCGAGACGCACGTTTGCTGCTGGGGGCCGAAACCTTGGCCGCGGTTCTGCGCGAAGAAGAGGAATTCACCGACGTTGAATACCTCCGCGAGATCTCCCAGCAGATACCGGACCAATATATCCAGCTGTTCCAACTCGATGATGAGCAATTGCGGCGCATTGAAGACAGCGTCGAGTTGGCACGCTCCGCTATTGGTGGCGGAACGTTCGGTTTGTTCACCGAAGACATGCTGGGTTCCGAATACGCGAATATCGGCCGTTTGGACCAGGTCTATGCCCTGATCTCGGATCAATTCGATCGAGCTGTGTTGTCCGGGCAGCTTCCCCTGGGTGAAAGCACGTTGGGTGGAAATCCGCTCGAAGAGCAGCTGAACTTGATCATCTCCCTCAATGAAGGCGTGATGCAGACGCTGACCGGCTTGGGCAGCTTGCCGGCGGTGACCAGCGCTGTCAATGATCTGAGCGGCATTTTCATGCCTGATTCAACCGCATCCCTGCGTGATCCGCAACCCTATATCTCAGACGATCACTCATTGCTGGTCATGTACATTCAGCCTCGATTCCCTTCCCAAAAGGGGGTCGAATACTCCAAATTGGTTACAGGTCTTGTGGAGGCCGGCATCGATACTTCGGGTGTCGAATCGTTCGGAATCCGTGTGCGGCAAACTGGTACTTATTCGTTCAACACTTCGACGACAGCAGCGGTGAACAAGGACATGTTGCGTACGACCATCATCTCATCGGTCGGCGTGTTCGTGATATTCATACTCGCCTTTGGATCTCTCTTCTACAGCATCGTTGCGGTCATTCCACTGCTGGTTAGTGTGGTCTTGACTATGGCTTGGGCGAAATTTGCCGTTGGCGGATTTAATCTCGTTACGACGTTCCTTCCCGCGCTGGTGCTTGGTTTGGGGATCGATTACGCCATTCACATCATCTCGAGGTATGCCGAGGAACGTAGCAAGGGACGTCCGCTGAACCGCGCGTTGCATACGTCGATTCTTCAAAAAGGGCAAGCGTCGCTATTTGCTGCGATTACGACGTCGTTGGTGTTCGTAGGATTGTTGACGGCGCGATCGCGTGCCCTCTTTGAAATGGGAGCCATTACCAGCGTTGGCGTCATGGTGGCTTTCTTGGCCACGCTGTTCTTGATTCCGGCGTTGATTACGCTGTCGCACCACTTGTTCAGGATTCGCAGAAAAGAGGGAGTTGCACGTTACGCAACCCGCATGTCGGGATTCTTTCGGCTCATCACCGGACGTGGGCGGGCTGTCTTTGTCATTGTTCTTGTTCTGACTTTCTTTGTGGCGTTTCAAGCTGCACGAACGTCCTTTGAGTTCTCGAGTACGGATCTCATTCCCAGAGTTGAATCCCAGGAAGTGGCTGAGATCATTCAAGAGAACTTCCTCGACAGTCCTCCCGGTGTGGGAAGTGTTTTCACGTTCTATGCCTCGACCGGAGAAGAGCTCAGAACCATCGTTGAGAAGCTGTCCGACCGCGAACTGCAATCGTCTGAATTCGAACTTCTTCAAATCATCGAAGTCGTCGATTCGCCGTTGGACCTGTTACCGGTCAATCTCACCGAGCAGCAGCAAATGTTGAATAACCTCGATATTGCAGCCTACATTGAGCAGCTGGACATCTTAGGAGAAAGCCTGGATGGGCGAGCCGACGTGCTGGCCCAAACCCGGACAGTGCTGGCCCAATTCTCGCTCCTTCAGTTCGCTGCCTCTGCCAATGGCGAAGTCGGTCTCGGGATCCAAGGGAATCGGATCATGCGGCAATTGCGCGACATTCAGGGAAAGCTCGAACAGACGGATGTCGTGGCTGCCTCATTGAATCTTGAAGCATTGCGCGCAGCGTTGGCTGCCTTGGACTCCAACCTGGACCAGGTGCGAGATCTTCCACCGCCGGAGGAGCTGCTTCGCGAGGTCCTGGTTGCCTATCCTGATGCATTTCGCGCCCGCTACCTAACCTCGGACGGCCGATTCGTGATTCAGGCACGTGTCAGTCGTCGTGTCTTCGACGAGGACAACATGGAGAAATTCAATCTATTCGCGGCCTCGTTCTCCGACGACTACTTCGGCATGCCGATGGTGGTCCAGCAACTCGAAGACTACATGAAGCGTGACTTCTATCTATCCACGGGGATCGCCATCCTGGTCATCCTCTTGGTGGTATGGGTCAGTCTACGGGGATGGATGCGCGCCCTGCTGGCGGCGGCCCCGTTGGTGCTCGGATATATCTGGATGCTGGGAGGCATGAGATTGCTGGAGATGGATTTTAATTTCCTCAGTATCACAATCTCGCCGCTGTTGATAGGAATCGGCGTGGACAACGGCATTCATATCCTTCATCGAACGATGGAGGAATACAGCCTGCGCCGCGAGGGCGCTGTCGAACGCGGCGTGGGAACGACCGCCATCTCGGTGATCGTAACGTCTCTGACCACGATGCTCGTGTTCGGGAGTTTGCTGGCCGCGCGCACACCGGGATTGCGGATGCTGGGCGCGTCGGCGTTGCTTGGAATTGGATTCGCGCTTCTATTCAGCCTTCTGTTCTTGCCGGCGGCACTCAAAGTTGAGGGTGGGAAGCGGGTATAATGCAGCAAGTCGGGTGGAACGAAGGGAAGTGACGAGCGTGACACTTTATACATATATCGGCTTTGGCATGAGTCTTGTCGCGGCTATCGTGATGGGCTTCTTGCTGGGCGGCATTCCGCGAAAGCGGAAGGAAGGAGAAATCCTCGCAGCGGCGCAAGAAGAAGCCGACCAGCTCAAGAAAGAGAAGCTGCTCGTGGCGCGGCAAGAGATCCAAGAACTCCGAGAAGAGCAGGAGGAGCGTGCGAAGCGCCGCGAAGAAGAAGTTGCGCGCTCGGAAGAACGAATCCTGCGCAGAGAAGATCGATTGAGCCAGAAGTCTGTTTATCTCGAGAAGATCGAGGACTCCCTGCGCGGAGACGAAGAAGCGCTCGATAAGCTCAAGGAAGAGGGGAAGAGCTTGCTGGAGGAAGGCAAGGCGCAGCTTGAGCGCGTCGCCGGCTGGAGTCGGAAAGAGGCGCAAGACCAGTTGCTGAAAGTTGTCGAAAGCGAATCGCAACGGTTCTTCTCTCGCAAGATCGAGGAGGTCGAGCGAAGGGCTAAGGAAGAAGCCGAGCAGCGAGCGGCCCGCATCCTTGCCACCGCGGTGCAGCGCTACGCCGCCGAATACGTAGAAGAAAACACCGTCAGCTCAGTCCCTCTGCCTTCTGAAGAATTCAAGGGACGAATCATTGGACGAGAGGGTCGCAACATCAAAACCTTCGAGGCTCTAACGGGCGTTGAGCTTCTCGTTGATGACACTCCGGAAATGGTGGTTCTATCGTGCTTCCATCCCATGCGGCGGGAAGTGGCACGGATGGCGCTCATCCGGTTGATCGAGGATGGACGCATCCATCCTGCGCAGATTGAGGAGAAGGTACAACGGGCCCAGGCCCGGTTGGCGGAGCGGATCAAGGAAGAGGGACGGAAAGCGGCGTTCGATCTGGGAATCGATGTCCACCCCGAATTATCGACCTTGCTGGGACGGCTACGCTACCGCACCAGCTACGGCCAAAATCAACTCACCCACTCCATCGAAGTAAGTGGCATCGCCAAGACTCTCGCCGAGGAATTGGGCGTCGATGCCAACAAGGCCAAGCGTGCGGGTCTGCTCCACGACATTGGCAAGGCTGTGGATCACGAAGTCAATGGTCCGCACGCCGTGATCAGCGCCGATCTGGCACGTCGACACGGAGAGGCCGAGGATATTGTGCAGGCAATTGCCGCCCATCACGAAGATATCGATCCAAACGGGATTCTTGATGTCATCATCCAGGCGGCGGATACACTGTCGGCGGCACGGCCGGGAGCGCGGCAAGAGACGTACGAGCGCTACATCCAGCGATTGCACGACCTTGAGGAGCTTTGTCGCTCGTTCCCGGCGGTTCAGGAAGCATTCGCCCTGCAGGCCGGCCGTCAGGTACGAGTGATGGTTCATCCGGAGCGCGCCAGCGACGACATATCGGCAAAGCTGGCTTATGACATCGCTCGAGCGATTGAGGAAGAGCTCAACTATCCCGGCGAGATCAAGGTCAACGTCATTCGGCAAACGCAGTTCACGGAGAACGCGAAGTAGCCGTGCGGACTATGAGGAGACGGAGTTGAACACACTGAGGGTGGCATCTCACTCCGATCCGAGTGCTACCGCGGGTGCCATTGCCAATTCTGTGCGTGAAACCGGCGAAGCGGAAATCCAAGTTATCGGTCCTAAGGCGGTGAATCAGGCAGTCAAAGCGATCGCGATCGCCCGTGGATATGTAGCCGCATCCGGTGTCGATCTGTACTGTGTCCCGAGCTTCACGAACATTCAGGTAGTCGAGTCCAATCATGGGAAGACGGCCATCCGCTTCGCTGTTCGACCACGCCATGAGATGATGTGCTCATCGTTTCGGGAACCGAGAAGTGAGATAGCGGTGGAATCCTAGGAGCATGAAGATGAGGTTGTTCCGGCATCCGCGGGTCTGTACCATGTCGCGGCAAGCCAATCGGGAATTAAGGAGTGACAACTGCAATGTCCGGTTTCTTTAAACGGTATCAAAAGGCAATTATCTGGGTCGTCGTCATCTCGTTCTTTGTGGGGGGAGTCGCCCTCGTCTCGCTGAACCAAGCTGGAGTGTTCAGTCCGTCGGACAGCACGGATCCGAGCACGAAAAACATTGCACTTGTCAATGGAGAGGCCATCTTGACCGAAGCAGCGTCTCGTGCGGCTTCGACGATTCTGAATCAATACCTGTCCTACTATCAGCAGATCGGCCAACCCACGAACGAGCTGATGTCCGGCGCCAAGGGCGCTCTGTTCTTGTTGGACATCCGTTCTCAGGGATTGAAGCGAATGATCCAACATGCCTTGTTCGGTCAAGCTGCGAAAGAGCGACGGATTCAGGTTTCCCGGGCCGACATAAACGAATCCTTTGCGTCTCAGTACAACGGAATTCTCGAAAGCAACAACCTGACCGAGAAGGATTTGGAAGAGATTCTGGCTCAACAGCAGCAATCGTTGTCCGGATTCAAGGACTCGCTTCGATCCGATGTGGAAATACAGTTGCGCGATGCCTATCTGCGTGAACAGGTTGTTGGTGTGATTGTTCCTACCGATGAGCAACTCACGGAATATCTGGAAGCCAATGTTTCGCAGTACGACAGCCCTGAAAGCATTCGTGCGTCACACATTCTGGTTCAGGACGAAGCTGTGGCTCAGGATCTTTATGAGCAGATTCTGGCTGGAGCCGACTTCGCTGAGCTCGCCGGCGAGTATTCGGAAGATCTAAGCAACAAGGATCAAGGCGGTGACTTGAATTGGTTTGAGCGCGGCCTCATGGTCCCCGAATTCGAAGAAGTCGCCTTTGCACTGGAAGTGGGAGAGAGCAGCCCGCCGGTTCAGACCCAATTCGGGTATCACATCATTCAATTGACTGATCGTAGGTCCGCGTTTGTACCCACATTGGATGATATTAAGGACGAGGTTCGAGATGCCTACATCTCAGAGCAAGAATCCGATCGGTTTTCCGATTGGTATGAGGATCTCTATGTTGCATCCGAAATCGAGATCACCGAGCCTCTGCTGAACGCCTATGTCCTCCAAGACGATGATCTGGATTCGGCGATCGCGGAATACGAACGATTGCTGGCGAACAACGAAGTCGGTGACCCTTACTTCGAGTATTACATCGGTCGTGCCTACGAATACCGTGCCATCGAACTGGCAGGAGAACGCGCACCTCTCGAAGATCGTGAAGAGCCAACTGAAGAAGACCTCGCACGGATCGAGGAGCTGAAAGTGCTTGGTAAAGAGTACGAGAATATGGCGTTGGAGCATTATCTCAATGCGCTGAAGGAAGAAGACGTGGAAGCCGATGACGCGTTTGTCAACCGAGTGCTTCTACTGAATCCGGACAGCACGGATGCCCGCTTTGTGCTGGCTGAGCTATACGCCGACCGCGGCGATGTTCAGAACGCGGAAATTCAATACGCCGAGATCATCAATCAGTCGCCGGACTACATCCGAGCCTACATCGGATCCGGTGACCTGGCGTTATGGATCGGCCAAGCACGGAAAGCCATTTTGCGATTCGAAGATGCGTTGGCACTGGATCCGCCGGAACCCAGCATGCGAGTAGGCATTCTCATTCGGCTGGCCAAAGCGCACATGGAAGTCGGCGAGCTTGCCGAAGCCGAGTCCTACATCCAACAGACAGAGGGTCTGGATCCAGGCAACGCGGAAATCATCATCGTCCAAGGCAATTTGGCTGCCGCGCAGCTGGCAGTGGCTATCAACGAACGCGATGCGCTCGAAGCGATCGCCGAGCGAACCAGCGAACAAGACCTTCAGTTGGCAGAGGTTCAGGGACATGTCGCTGAACTTGGGGAGACGGCAACTGGATACTACGAAACTGCTATTGAGCGGTTGGGATCGTTGCTCGATCTCCATCTCAAATTGGGCCAGGTCCACCTTCTTTCTGGTCGCTTGAACGACGCCGAGGACGAATTCCGGCTGGTACTGGCACGGGCACCCTATCATGTCGAGGCGTACGAGGGGCTGGCCGAGGTGCTGATTGCACAGAACGACATCGAACGTGGGCTCGAAAACTTGTATTCTGGATATTCTCGTTCGTTCGACGATCTTGAGAAGGAACGGATTGCCGCCCGCATTCTCGAATTCGCGCCGGACGACGTGTCGATAAGACTTCAATACGCACGACTGCTGGCCCAGCAATTCAAGTGGAGTGGCGCCATCCGTGAATACGGAGCCGTCCTCGCGGCCGAGCCGACGCAAGTCGAGGCTTATTTGGGAATCTCCGAAGCTTATCGAGCGCGCCAAGAAGAAGCAACGGCACTCGAATACCTGCGTCGAGGGCTGGATTACGCCAGCTTCGACTCGCAGAAAGAAGATCTCTACGAAGGCTTGATTGAGACGATGCAAACCCTGGAAGGTATCGGTCAACCATTGTCTGCCGAAGGGCTGGATGCACGAATCGATCTGGCCAAGCTGTATCTTTCTCAAGCCCGAGAAGCCAGGGCTTTGGAACAGCTCAAATTGGTGCAGTCCGACGATCCCGAGTACCGCTTGGACGAGGTCAACGCCCTCATCATTCAGGCGGGCGGAACTGTCGAGCTTCCGGTGGATGAGGCCGATGGCGAAGCCGCATCGTCGGATTCAGCGGAAGTGTCGGACGCCTTGCCGGATGAAAAATAGCGATAAGTTCAGCGATCTCATCGATCGAATCGCTCGTTTGCGCGATCCCAAGGACGGATGCCCGTGGGATTGCGCCCAAGATCATGCCTCTCTTCGCCCCTATATGCTGGAAGAAGCCTATGAGGCCATTGCCGCCATCGATTCCGGTGAGCCGGGCGCATTGAAAGATGAGTTGGGGGACGTGTTGCTGCAGGTTGTCTTGCATGCACAGATTGCTTCGGAACGAGGCGATTTCTCGATCGATGGTGTCATCGACGGCTTGATCAATAAACTCGTTCGGAGACATCCTCATGTCTTCGGGAATGCTTCCAACGACCTCCCCACCATCCTGCAACGATGGAACGAGATCAAAGCCCAAGAACTTGCACACAAGCTACCGCTACCACCCCTTGTTGAGGCGCGAAAATTCGTCGATGAGCGAATGATTCGAAACGGGGAAACGCTCGATCCCGAAGGGTTGGACGCAGAGGAGCAAGCTGGATTGGGGATTCTGTCGGCCATTGCCGAATCGTGGGAGGGCGGGTTCGAGCCGGAGATCGCGCTTCGCAAGGCGATCGAAGCGGCCAGAAGCCATACTAAGGAGGCATCATGAAGGATGCCCTCGTCTATTGGCTCGCTACCACCGAAAAGGAGATTCACTTCATCGATGCCATCATCAGTGCTTACGACGGAATGGCGGCCCTTCGAAGGAATTTCCGCATTCTCAACGGACGCGCCATGTATAAGGTTTATGTCTCGCCAGGGATGGAGGATGAGTTCTTAGAAGTCATGGCTCGGTTGCGCGAGACGGCAACCATCGCTGACTTGATTCGAGATGATGATCCCACGCTTGTGTCCGACTGAAACGGTCGAAACGATTTTCGACATCGATTTTGAGAAACTGCACACCCTAGGGAAGCAGGCGCTTCTGTTCGACTTCGACAACACGCTGGCGGAAAAGGGATCCCCGACAATGCCTTCTGTTTCAAATGCGCTATTGGAGGACCTTGCGACAATAGGATTTCGCATAGGAATCCTGACCAATCGACGACGTCGCAGGATGATCGCAGACGTTCTGTTCCCAATCATCTATCATGCGTGCAAACCTCGGCGAGCAGGATACCTGGCCATGCTCGAGACGCTCTCCTCATCACCCGAACATGGAGTGATGATCGGAAATCGTTACATCACCGACGTGATGGGAGGCAACCGACTGGGTATCTATACCATGCGCGTTCGCCGGTACCCCTTCGATAACAATCGGAACCAGCCCAACAGCGACTAAGAATCAACCATGGACTGACTCCACGAGAAGACTTGACGGGAACAAGTATTGAGAAATACTGCCCAGGGTGCCGTCCTTGGGACTACGCTTCCGCGTATCGAACAACAGGAGCTGCCCCCAAAGAAAGGGGAAGTTCTTTGCCAATCTCTAGCCTACC
>DAOVHV010000011.1 GCA_030671645.1 bacterium
GATTACCAACGCCTGCCGCCATTCCAGTTGGAATATAACGATCAGAATTGCCAATACGAGGAAAGCATCCCGGAACAGATTCACCAGCATCGCTGTGAACTTCACTTTGATGGCCTGAACGTCGCTGGTTACACGCGTCACCAGCCGCCCCACCGGAGCGCGATCGAAGAACTTCAAGGGCAGTCGGAGCACATGGGCGAAGATCTCCTTGCGCATGTCGTACATCACACGTTGCCCGGTGTACTGCAGCAGATACATCTGCAGTACGCCGAACACAAAGCGGACCAGCAGAATCGTTGCAAACAGCGCGGCCAACCGGACGATGCCGGAAATGGACGTTCCGCGAAGGGTCTCCAGGTCCTCGACCGGCAGACGTCCCAGATCTTCGTCTGATGCGATCCAGCCACCAGATATGGCAGTGAAAACCTCGGGGTATCGAGCCGGGTAGTCGGCTTGCTCAGATCCCTGGGGAATGAACATGTAGTGCTCGATCGACAGAAGATCGGCCTCTTCCCACTCGCGCCGGGTATCCGGAGGTACGTTCAAGGTCTCGATCAGGTATTCGCCGTTCTCGAGATCGAGGGGGAAGCCTTCCTGTGGAGCCTCCGGAAGCTGAACAATGGAATACGGCAAGGTCATGTAGCTGTCGATGGCCGTCTTGGTGATGAAGGGTATCAACAGCTGGATGCCGGCCAGTCCGACTGTCAGGAGCACACAGACCAAGAAGAGAGCGGGATACGGCTTCAAGAAGCGCAGCAGGCGGCGCATCAGCTGAGCATCAAACGCCTTCCCGAGAATATCGTCTCCTTGGAAGTGATCGCTCATGACGGATTCACCTGCCTTTCGGCCTGCTGGAGCTTCCAAATGCGGTTGTAGATACCGTCTTGCGCGATCAGTTCTTCGTGCGTTCCTTGCTCGACAATGCGCCCTGTATCCAGCACGATGGTATGATCGGCGTTCATGACCGCCGAGATGCGGTGGGCGATGATGATGCTCGTCCGCTTATGGAAGAATTCCCGCAAGGAATTGAGGATGAACTCCTCGCGCTCGGCATCGACTGCCGACAGCGGATCGTCGAACACCACGATTTGCGGATCGAGCAACAAAGCACGGGCAATCGCAACCCGCTGCTTCTGTCCACCGGACAGTGAGATTCCGCGTTCACCGACGGTGGTTTCGTAGCCTTGCGGGAAATCCAGGATCTCGTCGTGGATGCCGGCCATGCGGGCGGCCTTCTTGATTTGATCGTCGGTGGCATTCGGGTCTCCGAACGCGATGTTCTCGGCGATAGTGGCCGAGAACAGGAACGGATCCTGCGGCACGAAGCCGATGCACGACCGGAGATCGGCGACCGCGATGTCGCGAATGTCGATGCCTCCGATGCAGACTGTGCCCACCGGTGGATCGAAGATCCGGGGAATCAGATGCGCCAAGGTCGATTTGCCTGAGCCGGTGAGTCCGACGATGCCTAACGTGGTGCCTTCTTCGATGACCAATTGAAGGTCGGACAGAGCCGGTGTGGCGTTTCTCCCTTCAGCGGTCGGATAGGCGAACGTCAGATCGCGAATGGTGATCTGCGTTCCAGCGAGCGATCTTGGCTTGACGGGATTCACGATCTCGGGCTGTTCGGCCAACAATTGATTGATTCGGCCCAACGATGCTTTGCCCCGTTGCAGCAAATTGACGGCCCATCCCAGCGAGATCATCGGCCAAATCAGCATGGACAGATACTGTGTGAAGGCGACGAAATCTCCGAGAGAAATGCTAAATCGAATGACGTCGATCCCGCCGATCCACAGAATAATGGCCAGTGTTGCACCCGACATCAGCTCGATCAACGGATGGAACAGTCCCCAGACGCGAACCAGGGCCATGTTCTTCTGCAAGTAGGTGCGATTGGACCCGGCAAAATCGCCCTCGGTTCCTGCCTCTTGCACGAACGACTTGAGAACGCGGATCCCGGCGATGTTCTCTCGAACCTTCTCCATCAGAGCGGAGTAGGAAGCTTGCACGTTCTCGAAGCGATGGTGAATGACCTTTCCGAATCCGAGCATGAACACGGTCAAAATGGGAAGCGGAAGCACGGCAAACAAAGTGAGCCGGGGATCGATGGAAATCATAATGGCTACAGAAATGGGGATGACGAACAGCGGGTCGACGATGGTGAGAATGCCGAATCCGCAGGCACGTTGAACGGCGTCGATGTCGTTGGTGGCATGGGCCATTAAATCGCCGGTTTTCTTCTCGTTGTAGAATGAGGCGGACTGCGAAAGAAAGTGGTTGTACAGCTTGGATCGAAGTTCCCGTTCGATACGCCGCGAAGTCCCGATGAAGAAATAGCGCCACAAGAATCGGAACACCATTGCAACAGCCGCCAACCCGGTGATCATCAGTCCGCTGACGAGCAAATCGCCCTCGCCTTGGGTCAGCCGATCGATAGCCGAGCGGATCACGAGAGGGACAAGGATAGTCGCTGCGTTAACGACCAGGAGTGAAAGAAACCCTGCGAAGACCCTTCCCTTATAGCGCCACAACCACGTAGACAGCCGGTCCATAGAAGCATGATGATACTCGATCGGCTCGTTTGGAGAAAGGTGCGATGGCTGAAATGACCAAAGGAAAAGCGAATCAGCGATCGATTGGTCGAGAAGAGTCGGATGGCTATAATCTGGCAGCGGTCCGATCCTACGCGAGGGGGCAAGATGAGACGAACTTGGGGTGTGGTTCTGTTTTGTTTGTTGATCTTTTCCGTGGCAGTAGTGGGAGAAACCCTTCCCAGGTTGCGATTCAGTCTACCGCCGGTGCTCGAAGCATTGCCGATTGCATTTGCCGATGCGTGGGGACTGTTCGAGGAACATGGCGTAGACGTGGAGCTTGTCGGAATCACCGACAATCGGCAGCGAAGTGCCGCCCTCATTACGGGCAACCTCGATGGCTTGATCCAGGATGTAACGAATTCAATTCTCAATAAGATTGAAGGCACTGACATCGTCATTACCAGCACTGCGTCTCTGCGATCTCAAACCGACAGTCTGGCATTGGCACTCCTGTCACCGGCTATATTCCGTTTCGAGACCTTCGAAGCCTTAATCGATTCGGGAGAAGCCATTGCTACGATCTATCGCTCGGATTACGAGTATGTGCTCGAGCAATACCTCCAAGACGAACTTGGAATGGATGCTAGATCCGTTCGTACGATGTATTTCAACGATACACTACAGATGGCGGTTTGGTTCGGCGCACAAACCCTGCCCTCGGCCATGCTTCCCGAGCCCTATATTTCCTATATCTCGACCTATCATCCGCCAAGCGGGGAACCGATCGCGTTGAACATGCTTGTGGATCTATCAGCCCTCGGCCCGCTTCCTTCGACTCTCGTGTTTCGATCATCCTATGTGCAGGAAAACCCGGCGGCTGTTGAAGCATTTTACGGTGCCTATAGAGAGGCCATCGAACGCATTAACAGTATGCCGCGAGAGGTGCTGATTGATGAGGGGATCGACATCGCTCTCGGCTTGTTCTTTCAAGGCGCGGACCGCACCACCATCAATCAAGAAGTGCTCGACGTGTTGGCGATCCCCCATTACGAGCTTCCTGGGTTATTGACGCAGGAGCTTTATGATTCCGTCGGACAGTGGATGCAGGGGAAGGCTTACATCTATACCGCGTTGCCCGCCTACGAAGACATGGTCGATTTTCAATTCATCCCATGATTTCCGTTCGCGACGTCATCGTTGAGTATGGCCGCGGGACGAAGGCTGTTCGAGCCGTCGAAGACGTGTCCCTAGACATCGACCGCGGCGAGAGCCTAGCGCTGATCGGGCCGTCGGGGTGCGGAAAAACGTCCCTGTTGTTCGCGATGGCGGGGCTGCATCAAACGGCGTCTGGAACGATCGGAATTGGGGGCCTCCCCGTGAATGGCCCGCGTAAGGAAATCGCGCTCATCCTTCAAAATGCCGGACTGCTTCCCTGGAAGACGGTGCTTCAGAACGCGAATCTCAGTTTGTTGCTCAACAAAGAGTATCCGGAGAAGACAGCCGATGCCGTTTTGGAGGACCTCGGTTTAGGAGACGTCAAGAATCGATTCCCGTCTGAGTTGTCCGAAGGGATGAAGCGACGTGTCGGGGTTGCCCGCGCGTTGTCCACGTCGCCGTCTGTGATGCTGATGGACGAGCCGCTTGCTTCGCTGGACACCCTCACCAAAGAGCGTATTCAGGATTTGTTCCTCGAGCTGTGGAAACAACATCAGTTTACCCTTGTGCTGGTCACGCATGACATCGAGGAGGCCGCCTTCCTTGGGCAGCGTATCGTCGTGCTGACCGAATGTCCGGCGCATATTAAGACGGTGGTCGACAACCCGGACATGGGCAATCTTGCTTATCGTGGCACCGAGTCGTTCTTGAATATCGTGGGACAGTTGCGGGAGGCGCTGGAAGAATGAAGGATCGAATGCATCAAGCAATATGGCTGCGCGTCCTTCGACGCTTGGGAAGCCGAACGGTCGGTTGGCACATCGGCCGCTATTTGCTCAGCATCGTTGTCCTGCTGTTAGTTTGGTGGGGAGTGAGTGCCATTGTGGAGTATGTCAAGGGTCGAGCTTTCCTTCCCAACCCCGTTCGAGCCATCTACGAAGTGTGGCGGCTGGGACCGATGTTGTTCCGAAATTTCTGGGTGAGTGCCTGGCGCTTGGTGCTGGCGATTTCGATTGCCCTCTCGTTGGGATATCCGCTTGGGCTACTCATCGGTCACGAACGCCGGTTGGATCAACTGGTTTCGCCGATGATCTACATCATTTATCCCATCCCGCAGGTTGCTTTCATCCTTCCGTTGTTCCTTATCTTCGGTCTCGGCAATCCTGTCAAGGTGGCAATCGTAGCCAGTGCCTTGTTCTTCCAGATCTTGGTTTCCGCGCGTGGAGCAGCCAAGCTCATCGATTTCGAGCACGTGATCAGTGTGCGTTCGGCGGGCGCGTCATCGTGGCAGATTTATCGGCACGTAGTGCTGCCATCGACCTTGCCGTCGATCCTGACAAGCCTGCGTGTCAGCGTCGGTTTGGGCATGGCCTTTCTCTATATCGCGGAGACGACCGGTTCGTTCGATCCCTACCGCGGCGGATTGGGGTCGTTCATCGATTCCAACATCTACTCCGGTGCACAGGCATTTGCCGGCATCATGGCGATGGCCCTGCTGGGCATGACCCTATATATCATAATCGAGATCATCGAGCGAATCGTCTGCCGATGGAAGCACATTGGTCACAAATCCTCTTGATGTGGATTGGACCGCTCGCTACTATGCGAACATGAATCTGGCACGGATTTACCTGGTCGCCAACATCACCAAGCCCAGGGCACTGAAAACGCTGGCCGATCTCAAGGTGTGGTGCCAAGAACACAACATCGATGCGGTCCCCGTTTCCGAGCCGATCTCGCGTGATGATGAGAACGCAATCGTGGTTGCTCTTGGAGGAGACGGAACCGTGCTACACGCCGCCGAGCTCTTTTCCAAGACGGCCATTCCGATTCTGGGCATCAACCTGGGAAGCCTCGGTTTCCTCACCCAAGCAGCCATCAACGACCTCGCGAAAGTCATGGACAAGCTGTTGGCTGATCGGTTCCTCGTCGAAGAACGGATGCGGCTTTCGTTCCGTGCTGCTGATTCCGAGGGAACCGTGCTGAACGATATCGTCATCACCGGGGTCAAGGAATCGCCGTTCTGTGAGATCGAGCTGGCGTGGGGCGACGGCGTGGTGTCTGCGTTTCCCGGTGACGGTGTGATTCTATCTACGGCAACGGGATCTACTGCCTATAGTTTGTCTGCAGGAGGCCCAGTGATTGTTCCGCCGGCCGCCTGCATCCTGGCTACTCCCCTTGCCGCTCACAAGCTGGGGCTTCGCCCGGTGATCTTCCCGCCCGATGAGATCATTCGCGTGATCGCGAGGACACCGGTGCGGCTGTTCGCCGACGGCGATTACTTGTCCAAACTGGCTCCCGACATGGAAATCGTCGTACGGCGCGCCGAGATTCCTACCTACCTCATTCGACTGGCTGATTCCCCCGTCTTCTTCCGCGTGCTTGACGAAAAGCTCAATTGGGCGGACGCAAAACAACGGGAATACCGCGACTAAGTTCTACGTCTGGTGACAAATAGGATTGCCTCCCCTTTCGTGACTTCAGTTCACTCGGTATAATCGGCCTGAAATGCTGTTCTACTAGGGGTGAACGCGATGGAGAAGAAAGGAACGTATCGCGTAAAAAGTGGTTTGGCCGAGATGCTGAAGGGTGGCGTGATCATGGACGTCACCACGGCCGAACAAGCAAAGATTGCTGAAACAGCGGGAGCCGTTGCTGTCATGGCATTGGAGCGCGTGCCTGCCGACATTCGCGCGCAGGGTGGCGTTGCCCGCATGGCCAATCCGAGCAAGGTTCAAGAAATAATGGCTGCTGTTACAATTCCCGTGATGGCCAAGGTCCGTATCGGACACTTCGTGGAAGCCCAAATACTGCAATCTCTCGGGGTGGATTACATCGATGAGTCGGAAGTTTTGACTCCGGCCGACCCCGATTATCACGTCAACAAGTGGGGATTTACCGTGCCCTTTATCTGTGGCGCCCGCAATCTGGGGGAAGCCTGTCGCCGGTTGGCGGAGGGCGCCGCCATGATTCGCACCAAAGGGGAGCCGGGAACGGGCAACGTTGTCGAGGCTGTCCGTCACATGCGAATAATGAACGAGCAGATCCGCGGAGTCCTCGCTGCGCCGGAAGAAGAACTCATGACGATGGCCAAGGATCTCGGAGCACCTTATCAAATGTTGCTGGCCATCCGCGAACAAGGGCGGTTACCGGTCGTCAACTTCGCTGCCGGTGGTATCGCCACACCTGCCGATGCGGCCATGATGATGCAGCTGGGTTGCGACGGGATCTTCGTGGGAAGCGGCGTCTTCAAGTCCGGCGATCCGGCCGAACGTGCCCGCGCCATCGTAGAGGCAACCACGCACTTCGAGGATGCGGCAAAGATTGCGTCCGTGTCCGCCGGTTTGGGCGAGGCCATGTCCGGTATTGCCATCGAAGAGATCCCCGAGCACCAAATGATGCAGACGCGTGGAAAATGATCGTGGGTATCTTGGCCCTCCAAGGGGCCGTACGCGAGCATGTCGCCAGCTTGAATCGGTTGGGTATCGAATCGCGTGTCGTGAAGGCGGAGAAGGACCTGAAAGGTCTTTCCGGCCTAATTCTTCCAGGGGGGGAATCGACAGCGATTTCGTTGCTGGCGAATGAAGTCTTCTTGAATCGTCTGACAGAACTGGCGGGGAACGGGTTCCCGATGTTTGGAACCTGCGCCGGCATGATACTGCTGGCGTCGGGGATCGAGGGACGTGATTCCGGGTACACCGGAGCTATTGAGATCACGGTCGCGCGCAATGCATCGGGACGTCAAGTGGACAGCTTTGAAACAGTCCTTGACATCGAAGGAATTGGCAAGAATGTACCGGCGGTGTTCATCCGAGCACCCTATATCATCAGCCACGGACCGAACGTGCGGCCAATGGCGAGCCATCAAGGATGGTTGGTGATGGCTCGACAAGAGAATGTCCTCGTGGCCAGCTTTCATCCGGAATTGACGGAGGATACGCGCGTTCACGAATATTTCATCGAAATGGTCAAAGAGACAGGAAACTAAGAGGGGGCATCGCGCATGAAAAGGGTGGCAATTAACGGGTTCGGACGGATCGGGAGGGCGTTCTTCCGGTTGGCGTTTGGACATCCGGAGCTGGAAATCGTGGCGATCAACGACCCGTTCTTCAAACTGGATATGGCGCGATACTTACTGATCAACGACTCGGTGTACGGCAAATATTCGGGCACCGTCGAAGTCGTGGACGGGGAACTGCTCGTCAACGGAACCACGATTCGGTTTCTGGCGGAACGTGAGCCCGACCAGCTGCCTTGGGGAGAGATGAACATCGACTTGGTCATTGAGGCCACCGGTGTATTCCGCGCCTACAGCGGGAAGAAAGGGTCGAATCGCCATCTCCAAGCCGGCGCCAAGCGTGTGTTATTGTCAGTTCCTTGCAAGGGTGAGGGAGCGGACAAGATTCCGCAGATCGTGTATGGCGTGAATCATGATCAGATTGCCGATCAAGACATTGTCTCGGCTGCGTCCTGCACTACGAATTCTCTGGTTCCGGTGATGTACGCATTGGAGAAGGAATTCGATATCGCTCACGCGTTCTTGTCCACCATTCACGGCTACACAGCCGATCAGCAACTGGTGGATGGTATGCATGGTTCGATGACACGCAGCCGTGCCGCCGCCATCAACATCATTCCCACCACCACCGGCGCGGCCATTGCCACCGAGAAGGTCATTCCTTCGCTGGCAGGGCGGATGGACGGCATTGCGTTTCGCGTCCCCGTTCCAACTGGATCGGTCAGCGACATCACGATCGAAATGAGGCAGCCGGTCACGGTTGAAGATGTCAATACCGTGCTCAAACGCTATACGGCCGAAGAATTATCCGGCGTGCTTAAGGTCTCCGAAGATCCACTCGTATCGACCGATATCATCGGTGAATCGCATCCAAGCATTGTGGATCTGACGCAGACTGCCGTGGTCGACGGACATTTGCTCAAGGTGGTGGCCTTCTATGACAACGAGTGGGGCTACACCAACCAACTGCTTCGCGTGGCGTTGCAGCTGTAACGTGCTGAAAATGGGACGGCAGTTGCTGGAGTCTCTGGCGGCCGCCTTGTTCCCTCCGCGTTGCGCCTTGTGCTTACGAGAACTGCCAACGTTGGAAATCGTTTGTTCCGACTGTGCATCGTTCTTGCCGTCCTTCGAAGGGTCACGCTGCCAACGCTGCGGCGCGCCGGTCGATGATTCATCGATCGATCTGTGCTTGCGTTGCGGGACCCAGCTTCTTGCAATGGATCGCGTATTCTCCTTGGGACCTTATCAGGGAGATTGGGGACGTCTGGTACGGTCTTTCAAATTCGAGCGCGAAATGGTCATCGGACGATGGCTGGGTGAACGAATGGCGACCGCCCTGCTTGTGCGGAATGCAGTCCGTGAGTTCAGCGCGATCACGTTCGTTCCCATGACGCGGCGTGATCGGCGCAAACGTGGGTTCAATCAAGCCGAGGTATTGGCACGCGTCATTGCCAAGCGGCTGGACCTCCCCCTGATCAGGATGTTGGACAAAACGCGCGAGACCTCACTGCAAAGCGGGCTTTCCTCGGCGGAGCGAAAAACCAACTTGCGGGACGTCTTCCGACTGTTACCATGTAGGCAAGAACACGTGCTTCTCGTTGATGATATCTACACGACGGGATCAACAGTTGAGGAATGTGCTCGGACACTGAAGCGAGGTGGCGTGCAATCCGTCGTCGCGATGACGGTTGCTCGAGCGTAAGGAGTTTGCATGCGCGTATCGTCGGCCTGTCTGGGTTCGTTGGGCACCAATTGCTACCTCATTGAGCTGGAATCAGCCACCCTCCTGATCGATCCGGCCGAGGATTCCTCCGCGCTTCATTCTCTGATCGGAGATCGGTCCATCGATGTAGTTGTCCTGACGCACGGGCACTTCGATCACGTGGGAGGAGCCTGGGCGATTAACGCAGCGGAGATCGTGATGCACCGCGACGATCTGCCGTTTGTCGACGAGTTCTTTCCGGATCACGATCCAATTCATCGCTATGTCGAGGATGGTGACGAGATCAAATCGGGAGTGAAGGTACTGCATCTGCCCGGTCACTCGCCGGGAAGTATCGTTCTGCAGATTGAGGATTTCCTGTTCGTCGGAGATGTCTTGTTCGCCAGTTCGATCGGTCGAACCGATTTGCCAGGCGGCTCGATGGAGGTCATGGCCGACTCACTCCGACGTTTGACGGCCTTGCCGGGAGACTACGATGTGTATCCGGGACATGGTGAATCCACCACACTGGATTGCGAGCGCCAGATCAATCCTTATATCCGAATGCTGAGGTGATCGATGCCAGGGCAACGTGCTGATGTCAAAGAGATCAAGGCCAGGCTGGATATCATTTCCATCATCTCGCGCTATGTCACGCTGACCAAGTCCGGGTCCGGATTCAAAGGGAAGTGCCCGTTTCACAAGGACGATACCCCGTCCATGACGGTCAGTGCCGAAAAGGGGCTGTGGCACTGCTTCGGATGCGGGGAAGGCGGCGATGTTATCACCTTCTTCATGAAGATTGAAAGGTTGTCGTTCATCGAGGCGGTTCGAAGGATGGCCGAAGAAGTGGGCATGTCGTTCGATACGACCGAAGACGGCGCCCGAGACGAGCTACGTTCCATCATGGCCGAGGTGGCCAATTCCTTCGTCAAGAACCTGCGTTCGGATGCCGGAGAGAAAGCGAGAGAGTATTTGTTGGAGCGAGGCTATCCCGAACCCTGTTGGATGACCTATGGCCTCGGGTATGCGCTTCCCGGATGGGAGAACGTCAAGCGGACCTTCTCCAACCACGGGGAAGCGACCCTGTTGAAGCTGGGTTTGCTCGTCCGGGGAGACAACGGAACCTACGATCGCTTTCGCGATCGCGCCATCTTTCCCATTTTGGATTTGTCGGGCCGACCCGTCGGATTCGGTGGGCGCGCCTTTGAAGGAGAGCCGAAGTACCTGAATTCTCCTCAGACACCGTTGTTCGACAAAGGACGGCTGATCTACGGAATCTCATGGGCCAGGGAGCGAATGTCTCAGACGCGGACGGCGGTATTGGTGGAGGGCTACACGGACGTGCTTTCACTCCAACAAGCAGACATCCTCAATGCCGTCGGCAGTATGGGAACCTCGCTGACGCAAGGCCAGGCTGAGCTATTGAAGCGGTTCGTGGACCAGGTGGTCATTGCCTACGATCAGGATGCAGCCGGGAGTGCTGCATCGTTGCGGGGCATGCAGATCCTCCGCAATGTCGGATTGAACGTGCGCGTTGCACGGCTCCCAGCGGGAGAGGACCCTGATGGATTCGTTCGCAGTCAAGGATCTGAAGCAATGCAGGAAGTGCTCGATGCCGCGCTCCCGTTCCATGAGTTCTTCATCGAGTCGCTCAAGGCGCGACATGACGTGACGACTGTTGAGGGCACGGAGCGATTCCTGGGAGACGCGCGGGAGTTCACCAGAGTGATCCGAAGCGAGGCTCTCTACAGTGAGATTGTCAAGCAAATCTCCGATCTTACGGGCATGCGAGATGAGCATGTGCGGAACGAACTCGGTCGCATCTCTCGTGAAGGAGAGAAGACGCGAGTAGTCGAGCAACATGTAACGATAGAAGATGACCTCCTCTCGCTTGTACTGAGAGGTGATCTTCCTTGGGGAAAAATATCCTCTCTAGTGGACCCGGAGGATTTCTCTGAAGCAAACCGTCCGATTGTCAGGTGTCTGCAAAACGGTTTGACGGATTTGTCAGAAATCCTAACTGAGCTGGACGAAGAGGGGGCTCGTCGTGCAAGCTTCTATGCATTGGCACCAAAACCGATCAAGGCTGAGACCGCAATTGAAGAAGCCGTGAAATGGATTGCTCGCCTGCCGGCAATTGGAAAACGCCTTCCGGAACTTGATCAACAGATAAGGAAGTGCGCCGAAGATGAAAACTGGGAGTTGTGGGATAAGCTGATAAGGGAGAAGGCTGAATTGCGCGCTGCGTGGCTACGAGCCAAGGATGCGACGCGGAGGGGGATCAATGAGCAGCAAGACAAAGAAGAAAGATCCGAAAGCGAAGCCTCTTAAAAGCGAGAACGTCTCCAAGATTCCGGAAGAAGAACTGGACGAAACGGCGAAAGCGGACGCGCTGAATCAGAAAGTTGATCTCAAGGCTCCCAAAGCGGCGCAGGACGACGATCTCACCGATCCCGAAAATCTGATGGAGGACGACGAGCCGGAAGAGGAGCGGCTCGAAGAAGCTAAGACCGAGTCAAAAGTTGCCACTCGAGCACGACAGGCATGGATCGAAGGGAAGGCTAGTTCTCGCCGAGAGGACCCTGTCAAAACTTACCTCCGGGAAATCGGCAAAGTGACACTACTCACCAAAGAAGGCGAGGTCGAACTCGCCAAAGCGATGGAAATCGGATCCTATGCCGAGCTGTCGATAGCCGGCATCATCGGTAAAGAGGCTGCTGCCAAACTCAAGAAGAGCAAAGACCTGTCGGACATCGAGCACACGCAGTGCGAAGATCTGGCTGAAAAGGGAATTGCCGCCACCGAGCTGATGATCTCGTCGGGGTTCGAGGAGAAACTCGGCGATGAACTTCCTCAAGCGACGGAGCGAGAAGAGTTGGAAATGTTTGTGGTCGCGGGAACGGCGGCGCGAGATCGGCTCACCATTTCCAACCTGCGCTTGGTGGTGTCCATTGCCAAGCGCTACATGAACCGTGGTTTGTCGTTCCTCGATCTGATTCAAGAAGGGAACATGGGGTTGATGAAGGCGGTAGAGAAGTTCGACTACACTCGCGGCTACAAATTCTCGACCTATGCCACCTGGTGGATTCGACAGGCAATCACCCGGGCGATTGCCGATCAATCGCGCACCATTCGAGTCCCGGTACACATGATCGAGACCGTCCGCGAACTCAACCGCGTCAAGCGCGAGTTCATTCAGTCGCACGGCTCGGCCCCGACGCTGGAAGACCTGTCCGAGTTGACGGGCATGTCGATCGACAAAATCAA